>CAZNBG010000166.1:0-6922 GCA_964570915.1 uncultured Nitrospira sp.
TCACGGCGAGTTTTTCAAGGTCCAGCGGCAGCGCAATGGGCTGGCCGGTGAGCACACAGGTCGCACGAGATCGGCTGTACGCCGCCGCAACCTCACGCAGCTGACGGCACACCGCTGGATCTTGGAGGTGCGGCGCGAGGTCCTTGAGCCAGAACACCGCCTCCACAGTGAGGCCATGGAGATGTTGAAGGACCGCCAGCGGAGTGGCGGTCAGTTTACTGAGGGTCGGGCTCTCATCGGCACGGGTAAGTCCTCTGGTGATGGACCATTCGAAGAGCGGCATGCGCTCCTGTGCTGTGACCGATTGCAGCAAGGCCAGGACCCGTTCCTCTTCCACCGTTTCGATGACGACAAGAGGGTGAGAAGAACGGATCAGGGTGCGAAGATCGTGCACGCTGGTCGACAGAGCCATCGCGTAGAAATGCTAGCACGAGGTATCGGCCGGGCCAAGAAAACCGGTGAATGTCGCCGGATGCTCGGCGGACGAAGGTAAGAAGATGCATTTCGATTGATGCAGGCACATCGTTGTGGACGCGGAGGTTGCGGCAGACCAACGCGAAGGCTGGAGTCTTACGTTTTGCTTGGAGCTTCGAGCGCCTTGTTGATTTCCCCGATCAGGCGCCGTTCGATTTCACTGGTTTCCTCGGTGCTGACGCTTAAGAGACGCCCGCCTTGTGCGAGCTTTTCAAATTCCGCTTTCACACTGAGTTTGGTGACATTGGCGGGAAGAGCCTGAAGGGAGATGACATATTGATTCCGAAAGCCGGCCACTTCCAGCGAGGTTGGGGTCGACACCTTGCGCGCCGTGACATAGGCGGTCCGCTGATCGGTCTTGGCGCTGATCTTGAGCTGATAGCCGTTCCGTGTGAGTGTCTCCTCAATGGCTTTTGCAACGGTCGTCATGGGGCGGGGTAACGTATCGATTTGCGCGCCCTTCTCATCGATGTTGAGAGCATGAGCGGCGTGGGCCGCAGCGGTTCGCTGAACTTCCGCGCTCATGCGTTTGGTTTGCGCCAGTTGCAGCTCCAGTTGCTCGTTGAGCTGTTTGGCCTCGGTCTTCACGCTTTCCGTCGTGTGCCTCGCGTCACGAAGCTCCTGATTGAGTAGGTCGATTTGCTGCTGCATGACCTTGTTCCCGTCCTGCAATGAGCCGAGAAGGGATTCTTGTTTGGTGAGTTGTTTCTTGAGCGCGTCGTTCTCGGCGCGAAAGGGACTGTCGTCCGGGGTGCACCCCGAGAGGGCCAAGACCAATATGGCTCCGATCCGTAATGACCGCCGGGTCATAGAAATGTCGTCTTCCACACGAGAGCCCTCCGATTAAAGTGTGGGGATTATCCACGCTTTAGCCCAACTTGTCCACGTGGTTATGAGGCAATTGACCGCCGTAGGCTCTGTCGCAATGAGAACGGTGGCAGCGCCACGGAAGTTCCTCGCTTGCGCCGTAGTGTCGTCCGGCGGTAGCATGCGCCCGTCATGCGTTCACTGCTTCGGAAAACCTTCTCCGTCCCTCCGCTTGGCTGTAACTGCTCGATCGTCGGCGATCCGATCACGAAGCAAGCCGTTGTCATCGATCCAGGTGGGTCAGCGGAGCGAATTCTCCATGAAGTGCGGCAACTGGGTTTCACCGTCGGTCACATACTCCATACACATGCCCATCTCGACCATTTTCTGGCATCCAGCGAAATCAAGCGGGCGACCGGGGCAGTGATGTGCCTGCATCAGGGTGATCTCGACCTGTGGAAGAATCTTGAATTGCAATGTCGCGTATTTGGGGTTTCGTATGTGCCGGCGACGCCTCCGGACCACTGGCTTCAGGATGGGGAGCAGGTCATGCTGGGGCTGATCCCAATCGTGGCGATTCACACGCCTGGACATACGCCCGGGTCGATGAGTTTTCATGTCCCGAATGAACAGCTCGTGCTGGCCGGTGACACGCTCTTTCGGGGAAGTATCGGCAGGACCGACTTATGGGGTGGAAACTTTAAGGCCATCGAAGAATCGATTCGCGAGCGACTCTATACCCTCGACGAGGCCACAACCGTGATTACCGGACACGGGCCGGAAACTGAAATCGGTGTCGAAAAGGAGACCAATCAGTTTGTCCGTGCGTGAAAGAACGGGGAGGGACCATGGCACCATACAACCTGCTAGTACTGGCTACGCTGCTCTGCCTCGTGCCGGTTCATGCCGTCGCCCTGACGAACGAGCCACTAATCCCTCGTCCCGATCCAATCATGATTACCGAGGTCAAGGTCCTCGTCTCAGAGCACGGTCCGGTCGTGTTGCTGCAGGCCGAAGGCCGCACAATTCCAATTTTTGTCGATGTGACGGTGGCGCTCTCGATTCAAAGCGCGCTGAATGGGGAACAATTATCTCGTCCGATGACGCACGATCTGATGCGCGCGATCTTGGACGCCTATGGTGGGAAGGTGACGCAGACGGTCATCACGCTGCAAGGCGGTGTGTACGTTGGCGCATTAACGGTCTTGCTCAAAGATCAGGTGAAAGTGTTCGACAGCCGGTCATCCGACTCAATCGCACTGGCGATACATTTCAATGCACCGATTCTCGTCGGGCGTGATCTGCTGGAATCAGCTGGGAAGGTTCCGGAACAAGAAAATGAAACGGAGCTGTAACACGCCGGATGGATCCGAAACAGCTATTCTTTGGCTAGACGGTCCTTCAGCCGCTCAAGCCGCTTTTCAGTGGATTGTTTGATGAAGATCATGTTTTCGGCAAGATGTTGCTGAGCGGTAATCTTTTCTTCGTCACGCCGTTTTTGCTGATCGAGTCCGAACTGCGCGATGATCGGTCCGTCTTCTTTATTGAGCTCTTTCCAGATTTCGGCACAGCGTGGCTGTTTGGCGGGCGGATACTTATCGCAAGGCGGATCGGCGGCAAAAGCAATCGAAGGCATAAGGGCCAGGTTGATGATCAGAGCTGACCAGTCTCGCCAAGAGTGATTCACTCGCGTCTCCATGGAATGGCTGTCCATCAGCCGCAGCACCATATCACAACTCCTGATCAATGTGATCGCGATGCGAGCGGCGGGTTAAAGCTCTATTCGACTAGGGCTTCCAGAGCGGATACATTGCCGATTACGCCATGGCGTCTCATCGGCTGGAAAGTGGTACCGCGGCCGATTTCTGTTCCAATGTAACATAGACCTTGTCGTCGAAGGTGTAGTAGCCGCCGTTGTCTTTATCGGTTGCAATACACGAGGGTGAGAAAATGATGGCGCAGCCGAAGATATCGCCGAGAACCCACCACGACCAGGTTCTCGTCAGGGGCATGCTCTTCGGCTCGTACCCCTCTTTGCTGATGATGGCTTGATGGTCACCTTTTCGGCTCAGAGAGATGGTTCCCGGTGCGAGCAAGTGGACGCGGTCATCGACGACAACGTCGGCATCCAGTGGCGTCGTGAAAATGGTGACGGACTGACGATCGCCGTGCCACCAGCTGCCGCAACCGGTCAGCGAGACAAGTCCCACAAGCAGTGCAATGCTTCTCATTCTGATCTGAGCAGTCCTGCGCGTCATAGCGATTTCTCCCGCTGATAGGTGTCCTGCGAGGCATTTTTCCACTGTCCCGGTTGTTCTTCTAGTGGATTCGCAAATTTTGCAGAAGGAATTGCGAGGCACAAAATAGACCCGCATTCCGCTCAGTTCGCTCCTCGACATTTCCTTGAACCGCGGCACGCATCGCGGCCAACCGCAAGTGCCGATGGGAGGGCTGTACGGATCTTTACCGACCAAGGGTTGGAGCAGGATTTCGGATGATCATGTCGAGCCGCGTCCGAGATTGCTCGCGCAGTCGCTGTAATTCGTCTCTGGCGAGGAGCGGATCGTCGAATTGCTGGTCGGAGGGTGCGATTGGAGCGAGGGGAAACATGGTCAGCCTCGATCGTCTGGCCGCCGGTGTGTTCTTCCATGGAGTGTAGAGCGGATCACCGAAGAGCACCATGCGCCAGCTGATCCATCGACTGGTCAAATAATAGGCTTCGACCAAAGAATACTGACCGGTCGTCAGTAAAGCCACGAACTCAAGCGGCTCGGGAAAGGCGTCTAGATAGGGTTCTCCTATGGAGCCGAGCGTCGCGGCAATCCCACGTTCGAGCGCATTCTTGCACCAACCTGATTCTGTGGCAGTACGGATGCTCACGGCTTCGGCAGAAGCCATGTGATAACCGATGGCGCCGGGCCGGAACGTAAACGCATCCTCATACTGTCTGAGTCGATACCATCCCGCATACAGCGCCACGTCCGGCGCCTCACTCGAACGATGAAACCGTGCCTCGGTATTTTCAAGGATCGTTCTGTACGTGGTGTGCTGTGTCAGGAACGTGTTCAGGTCCCGCAGACTTTGATCATAGTGACCATACGTGTCGGACTGGTTCAGGCCTCGAGCATCGAGGTAGACCGTCCCGGAGAGTCCCTGTTGTTCAGCCTCCATCGATAGATCGACCAGGTGTTGGGCGACGTTTCCGTTCGGTCCATCCAAGCGACTGACCATCAAGATAGGAATCTCCCGCCGAGACCCGCGTGGTGGTTTCTTGACACCATGATAGAGTGGATTGATCCGCCGCCCTGCGACTCCGTACATATTCCGGTCCCACCAGAGCAGGGTCAGCTCGCTATCCACGCTCGCGTCGGCATGTTCGGCCGACAAGAGGTTCAGTTCCATGGCAGCCAATCCAAAGACTCCATAGGCGCCATAGAGCTCTTCGACCTGCTGATAGAATTCAGCACGCCGGCTGCGGATCGGGAGTTCCACCGCCCCCAACAACAACTGCATCCCCTCTGCATGTTGAGCCTCTACCTGCGCCGCTCCATCAGGGTCTGAAGCCTGTTCCCTTCGATGAAGCGCATGATGCAGTTGGGCGATGCCCGCAGATCCCTGATATGGTCTGACCATGGGTTCCAAACGCGAATACCACGGATCAAGGGCTGTTAGGTTAAGTCGCTTGATTCGCTTGATGGATTCCTGGACGGCGTCGTCGACCCTGAACAACAACATCACGTGGCGTTCATATGCCGTCAGTCGGTCTTCCATCGTCATGGCTGGAACAGGAGTGGACTCTAGCTGCGCAGCCAGGTCGCGAGCCTGGCGTTCGACGTTCTCCAGCTGCGATCTTGCGGCGTCAAGTCTGCCGTTCGCATCACGACGAACGCGCTCTTCCTCCGCCGTGAGGGTCGGAGGGGTGACTCGGAGAGGCACGCCATAGACTGTCACCAGCACGCGGATTGAATGCTGTAATCGATGCTTCTGCAATGCCTGCCGAAGTGGCAACACCAATCGCCGATCATAGTCCGCTCGGTTCATGGTTTCATCGGATGGAAGATCCAGTGTGACGATCTGCTGAAAGGGGACTCCACGGCGCGTTGCATAATGCTCGGCAACCATGAGGCTGTCTCGGTTGTTCGCATTGGCAACAATCAAGACCTGGTTCGCCGAAAGCTCGGCTCGGGCGGAAGGGGTGCACCACGGAACGACGTGAGAGATCGAACACATGACGATGAACGCGATCGGCATCCGCATGGGGCATCCTGATGTGAAGAGGAGCATCCGAACGAAGCGCGATGAGGAGGACTAGATCTTCATCGCCGCGTTGACTTCGTCCAGTGTCGCGCGTGCGACGTGGGCGGCTTGCTGGCTTCCGGTCTGGACGATGTCGTCGACCTGTGACGGATTGCTGGTGAACTTGGCGCGGGCATCCCAGATTGGCGTCAATTGTTCGACCATGCGGTCTGCCACGAGTTTCTTGCAGTCGATGCAGCCGATCGCGGCTGTCCGGCATTCTCGGTTCACTTGGTCTTTGACCGACTGTGAAGAATATATGTTGTGGAATTTATAAACAGGGCAGAGGTCAGGATTGCCGGGATCGGTGCGCCGCACGCGGGCCGGATCAGTGACCATGGTCTTGAGCTTTTGACGGACCACCGGCTCCGGGTCCGACAGGTTGATCGTATTGTGGTAACTCTTGCTCATTTTCCGGCCATCGGTGCCGACCACTTTGGGGAACTTGGTCAGATGTTCCTTTGGTTCGGGGAACACGGCTGTTTTGTAGATGTCGTTGAACCGCCGAGCGATCTCCCTCGTCAATTCGAGATGGGGAAGTTGATCTTTCCCTACTGGCACGAAATCCGGTTTGTACAAGAGAATATCGGCGGCCTGCAGGACTGGGTACCCGAGAAAACCGTAAGTGGTGAGATCCTTCTCCTTGATCTCGTCCTGCTTTTCCTTATAGGTCGGATTACGCTCGAGCCAAGAGATAGGAGTCATCATCGAGAATAGAAGATGTAACATGGCGTGTTCCGGAATGCGGGATTGGATAAAGATCGTCGACCGTTCCGGGTCGATGCCGCCGGCCAGCCAATCGATCAACATTTCACGAACGAACGTGCGAATGCGGCTGGTGTCGGCGTAGTTGGTCGACAGGGCATGCCAATCGGCGACAAAAAAATAGCAGTCGTATTGCGCCTGTAGCGCCTTCCAGTTCTCCAGCGCTCCCAGGTAGTTCCCAAGATGCATGAGGCCGCTGGGCTGCATGCCGCTGAGCACGCGGCTCCGTGGCGCCGTCATTCTGCAACTCCGGGCCGGAGACCGAGCGCAGTCGATAGAATCGTACCGGATACTCCAGAGGCGAGGGTGCCGGTGATCGTATGGATGACGTGCAATTCTTTGTCAAAGACGATAAGCCCCACCAAGATAAGCATCCCATAGGGTTCCAAGCGTGCCAAGGCCATGGCCGGTTTGGGCGGGAGCAACGCCGTCAAGATCCGGCCACCGTCGAGCGGCGGAATCGGAAGCAAGTTGAACAGCGCAAGAAAGACGTTGATCAACACCGAATACAGTGCCATGACGGCGATCGGACGCAAGATCATAGTGGCGAAGAGGCTCGCTGACGCATCAGCTTCAGATG
>CAZNBG010000167.1:0-6920 GCA_964570915.1 uncultured Nitrospira sp.
TCTTTCGGCACGGTGGGGAAATCCGCCTGCGCTTGGCCGGCCATCAGCACGCCGCCAATGACCAGGGCATACTTCACCAAATGCTTGACTCCCACAGTAGTACTCCTTCCGTTTGATGGGCAGTGCATACTGTCCTTCAAAAAAACATTCATTGAAAACATACTCATTCGCAGCAGTGAGGTTGTTTTTATATTTCGTTGTCTCAACTTCCTGAAATGGCGCGAAAATATAGCTTAGGTCCAAACAAAGTGTCAAGAGAATTTCTACGAATAATGACCGGCAACGACATCAAACAAATTTCCAACGAATGAACGATCACGATGAAATCTATGGTCGCTCTCGATCGATGACAACAGTGATGTTTTCTGTCCCAGGCTTGATCGGCTGACTCATGCCTTCAAGATCTCCACTTTCAGCCATCGCTTTTCCCGACTTCGACAGGCGGGCAACGATGACAACCGTGTCGATGTCCGACAATTTCCTTGAGGGCATGGGGCTGGTGGAATCATCGAGCCGGAATGTGAAGGGCAAATCTTTTTTCGATGCCCGGACGATCGACACTGGAATCGGCGGACCGGCCACATCCTTCGCAAACACGAATAAGGTATCCGGGAGAGACGTTTTGCCGGCCAGATTCGGCCCTAACACCACCTTGCCCGTAATCGCGCGAGACTTTCCGGATTGCGCCGCGGGCTTGGCGGGCTTGGCTTGTTCCATCGGAGGATTCGCCACCATCATATTCATACTGGGACCACCACCGAGATGCCGTTTGGCTTCGGCAATGCTGGCTTTCAGTTGCTCCGATGATTCCTGGTCATCGGGAGGAAGATTCGCATGCGCGTCTTCCCATTCCTTCGCGGCTCGCGCAAAATCCTTTCGGTTATACGCGATCGTCCCTGACAGCATAAGCGCCTTCACGTTGTGCGGTTCGAGCTTCAAAGCCTTTTGAATCAGGGTTTCTGGTTTTCCATCCAGCTTGCGCCCTTGATGAACACCAAGTGCATCGGCGTAATCCGCAAGAAGACTCGCATTGTTGGGATCGAGCTTCGTCGCCTTTTCAAAAATCGGCACCGCATCGGCATACCGTTCCATGGCCATATAGGACCGTGCCAAAAGCCCCCAGCCGACCGCGTCGTTCGGATTCTGCTCGAGCCTCTTTCTCAATTGTTCGATCAGCGTATTGAGACTATCAGCCATCTGAGCATCATCACCGGGGCCGCCTTGAGCAGCCATCGGCGACACCACAGGGTGCGTCATCGAGGCAGGATTGCCCAATGTCCAATAGAGCACGCCGCTGGCAGCCGGAATGAGCATGCCCAGCAGGAGAGCGACGAACCGGAGATTCAACACTCCTCCAGCGGCTGCAGTCGGCGCTTGCATCGCACCCGTCTCCTCCAACACACGGCGATCCAGCTCACTTCGTGCCGTTCGATATTGTTCTTCCGTCAACAACCCGTTCGCACGATCTTGCTCCAATTCGGAAAACTGCTGTCGATAGACCGGCAAGGTTTTCTCCTGTTCGCTGATCGCGGCAGACGGGCGTTTCAACAACGGCCTCAAGAGAAGTGCCAGGACGCATAGAGTCATGGCCGAAACAATAAACCAGAATGTAGCGGTCATGAGCGCTTGCCTCCTTCTGCCAATAGTTGTTCGACTCGTCGATGCTCTTCGTCCGTGACCGGCACATCGATCACCTTGTTCGCACGACGCCGCAGGGTAATGACGAGCACCGTGGCGCCGATGGCCAACAAGACAAACGGCCCAATCCAGAGGAGCGAGGTCGTCGCCTTGAGCGGCGGCCGATAGAGGACGAAATCTCCGTAGCGTGTCACGAGAAAATCGATGATCTCCTTGTCGCTCATATTCTTGGCGATCATCTCCCGCACTTCGCGACGAAGGTCTTCCGCGAGCGGTGCATTGGAATCGGCCAGCGTTTGATTCTGGCAGACCAAACATCGTAGCTCGACGGCCAGATGTTTCAGTCGGGCTTCGGCGACAGGGTCGTCAGCCAACGGCCGAGCTTCTCCGGCCCACGCCGGCCCAGAGGCGAGCATCATGATGAGCGCCAACCAGATCATTGCGATTCAAGCTGCTTCACGAGCGGGAGAATTTTCTTGGCCACCGTGTCAGTATCCAATGGACCGATCTGCTTATAGCGGATCACGCCCTGCTTGTCGATGACGTATGTCTCCGGAACGCCATACACTCCATAATTGATGCCGACTCGTCCCGCATCATCCACGCCGACGATCGGATACGGGTTCCCCCAACGGTGCAACCAGGTCATGGCCTCGTCCCGGCGATCCTTGTAATCCATCCCATAGATCGGAACCTCACCGGACTTCGCCAGTTCCATCAATACCGGATGTTCGGTCTTGCAGCCGCTGCACCATGATGCCCAAAAGTTGAGCAACCACACCTTGCCTTTCATATCCGCCGGTGAAAGCACTTGCTCTTGATTGTAGAGCTGCGGCTGAGAGAACTCCGGCGCGGCTTTCCCAATCAATGGAGAGGGAATTTCTCGTGGATTGAGCGTCAGTCCGATCCCCAGAAAGCCGACGACCACGACGAAGATAGACAAGGGCAGCAGAAACCGATTCATGCCACTTTTCGCCTAGCCGTTCGTGTCGAAGCAGGCACGGCCGGCTCTTGTCGGCGCCAGGCAAGTCGATACCGGCGATCACTGACGGCCAGCACGCCACCCAACGCCATGATCAGACATCCGCCCCAAATCCAGTCCACAAACGGTTTGTGATAGAGCCGCACGCTCCAGGCCCCTTCGTCGAGCGGCTCGCCCAAGGAAACATAGAGGTCCCGCAATAGTCCAGGATCGATAGCGGCTTCGGTCATGATTTGATTCTGAACGGGGTACCGCCGCTTCTCCGGATACAAGACTGCGGCTTCGCGCCCATCCAGACTCACGCGGAAGGTGCCACGCGCCGCCGTATAGTTCGGCCCCATGACGTCTTGCGCGCCATCGAATCGGAACGTGTAGCCACCGATGGTCGCCGTCTCTCCCACGTTCATCCGTACATCTTTTTCGGTCTCGAACCCTTTTACCATTGTAACGCCAACGACAAAAACCGCGATGCCACAGTGCGCCACGAGCATGCCCCAGTACGATCGGGGCACCGCGGCCAGGCGACCGGCGAGACTATGGCTGTCAACATGGGTCAGTCGTTCTCGTAAACCGATGACAGCGGTCGTCACGATCCAAATCGCGAGCAGGAGGCCGAGACTCAGCAGAGGAGTCCATGTGCCCATGACAAATGGCAACACAATTGCCGTGACGATACTCACCCCGAAAGCCCACCGCAATCGCTTGGCCAAATCGGGCATGTTGGCCTTCTTCCATTGAGCTAGCGGACCGACCCCCATTAAGAAGAGCGCCGGCGCCATCAATGGAACAAATACCGAGTCGAAATACGGCGGCCCGACGGAAATTTTCCCAAGATCCAAGGCATCCAGGAACAGAGGGTACAGCGTCCCCAGCAACACCGAGCCCATGGCCGCGACCAGCAACACATTATTCGCCAACAGCATCCCTTCTCGCGAAACCATCGCAAAACTACCTCCCAATCCCACACGCGGAGCTCGCCAAGCATAAAGGATCAACGACCCCCCAATGACAATGGCCAAGAAGGCCAGGATGAAGAGGCCTCGTTTTGGATCGGTGGCAAAAGCATGGACGGAGGTCAAGACACCGGAGCGTACGAGAAACGTTCCAAGGAGGCTTAAGGAAAATGCCATAATGGCAAGCAGCACGGTCCACACCTTGAATCCGCCTCGTTTGTCCGTCACCGCCAGCGAATGGACCAAGGCTGTTCCGGCCAGCCAGGGCATGAATGAGGCGTTTTCAACCGGGTCCCAGAACCACCACCCTCCCCATCCCAGCTCGTAATACGCCCAGCCGCTTCCCATCGCGATACCGACGGTCAAAAAACACCATGCGACGGTAGTCCATGGCCGAGACCAGCGCGCCCAGGCGGCATCAAGGTTACCGCCCAACAACGCGGCAATCGCGAATGCAAAGGCTACCGAAAAACCGACATACCCCATGTAGAGCATCGGCGGATGGATGACCATCCCAGGGTCTTGCAAAAGGGGATTCAAGTCCCGTCCATCCAGAGCAGCGGGAATCAATCGTTCGAACGGATTCGACACCGTCAACATGAACAGGAGAAATCCCATGCTGACCAGACCCATCACGCCGAGAATGCGCGAGCGCATCGTTTCGGGGAGATGGGCGGAGAAGAGCGTGACCGCGAACATCCAGATGGTCAAGATGAGCGTCCACAACAGAAGCGACCCTTCATGCGCGCCCCAAATGGCCGCGATACGATAATGCAGCGGGAGTTGGGAATTCGACGTCGCCGCGACATACAGGACGGAGAAGTCTTTCTCGGCAAACGCATACCCAAGACAGCAAAATGCGGTTAAGACCAAGAGGAACTGTCCGCGCGCCGCAGGCTTGGCGATTGACATGAGGGCCGAGTTCCCGATCGCGGCACCATAGATGGGGAGGCTTCCCTGCACCACGGCGACGCAGAGCGCGAGGATCAAGGCAAAATGACCGATTTCAGGGATCATAGCGAATCTTTCCTACCTTGAGGAACAACGAGTGACTTGCTTTGCTGCGCCCCGGAGGCCTTTGCCTTCGCCAGCGCTTCCGCCGCTTCGGGCGGCATGTAGTTTTCATCGTGTTTCGCCAGGACTTCACTGGCGAGGAATGTTCCGTCGGCGACCAACTGCCCTTGCGCCACCGCACCCTTTCCTTCCTTGAAGAGGTCCGGCAGAATCCCTTTGTACGTCACCGGCACGCGCTTCGCCGTGTCCGTGACGATGAAGTGGACCGTGAGGCCGTCGTTGTCGCGAACGAGGCTCCCATCTTCAACCATCCCGCCGATCCGGAAACTGCGCCCTTTCGGCGCTTCACCGCTGACGACTTGAGTGGGCGTGAAAAAAAACACGAGATTACTCTGAAATGCGTTCAAGACCAGCACGGTTGCCACACCCAAGACCAGCAGCCCCAGCCCGATAAAGGCGAAGCGTTTATGCCGCGGTTTCATCGGTGCCTCCTAACAACATCGCGCGCTGTTCAGCCCGCGCAGCAGCCCGTCGACGCCACAGGGCCAGGACTTCCCACACCATACACAACGCCGTGGCGACGAACGACGTCCATACATAGAGCCCATAGCCGCCCATCGCAAAGAATTCCGACGCGCTGCCCCACTGCATCAGCGAGCCTCCACCGCGTTCTGGATCACGGCCGGTTTTTCTTCCCACACCGGCAGCGATTCCCGCTCGACCACGATACATCGCGCCCGCGAAAGGATTACCGCGATACTGTACAGCCAGAACGCCACGGTCATGATCAGCATGGCCATCAGCATGGTTGCGGCCATTTTCGACCCTGTCGACATGCTGACCGATGCGCCTTGATGCAACGTATTCCACCACTGGACGGAAAAGTAGATGATCGGAACATTGACGACCCCGACCAGCGCGAACACGGCGCTCGAACGGTCCGCACGGCGCAGATCATCGATCGAGGTCCGTAGGAGCATCACTCCCGCGTACTGGAACAAGAGGATGAGTTCCGAGGTCAGCCTGGCATCCCATACCCACCAGGCTCCCCACGTCGGCTTTCCCCACATCGCCCCGGTCAGCAATGCCAAAAACGTAAACATCGCCCCGGTGGGAGCGATCGCTTGAGCCATCATAAAGGAAAGACGGGCATTGAGCCCCAGCCCGATGCCGGCCCATATGGCCATGACGACATAGAGGAACATGGACATCCAGGCGGCGGGGACATGGACGAAGATGATCCGATACGAATCGCCCTGCTGAAAGTCGGTCGGGGCGACGAAGAATCCCAGGTAAAGCCCGATCCCCATCAGGGCAACCGCCACGCACGCGAACCACGGAATCAAACGGCCGGCCAGGGGATAAAACGCCTGTGGTGAGGAAAACTTCAGCCAGTTAATGCCCGTGCTCATGAAACGGTTTTACTCCAACGCAATACGCAAGGCTGCTGCGGTGGCCCACGGCGCCAGAAAAAGAGACAGCACCAGACAAGCCCCGAGCAGCGACAGATTCGCTTCACCGCCGATTCCGGCCATGCTGCTGGTGACGGCGCCGGCCCCAAAAATCAACACTGGAACGTAGAGTGGAAGCACCAGGAGGGCAACCAGTAGACCACTCCCCCGCACGCCAAGCACCAACCCGGCGCCGATCGCACCAATCATACTCAACGTAGGCGTCCCAAGCAAGAGCGACATGACGAGAACTCCCAGTGCTTCTCCGCTCAAACCGAACTGAAGACCGAGGAGTGGCGATAGCAGCACCACGGGCAGACCGGAGATCAGCCAATGCGCCAGGACCTTTCCTGCAACCAAGACCGCCAGGGGCTGGGGCACCAGGAGCATCTGTTCGAGGGCGCCATCCAAATAATCTGCGGTAAACACACGCCCTAACGACAAGAGACACGCCAACAACGCGGCCACCCACAACACGCCGGCACCGATTCGTTATAGAAAAGCCGGCTCCGGCCCGACGCCCAATGGGAACAGGCTGACCACAATGACCAAGAAAAAGACCGACATCGCCGCGTCCGAACGGCGAAGCAGGGCCAAGAGCCAATCCCGCCGGACGAATCCGACACACGCCTCCAAACAGCCGGAGCCTCTCCTCCGGTCAGCCTCAATCGTTGCACCATCTCCATTGGAAGCGCAACCTCTTGATGCGTCACCACGACTGCCAGCCCACCCCGTTGCAAATGCGCGTGCAGCTGTTGTGTCACTACGCTGGTCGCCGCTGTATCGCGCGACGCGCAGGGCCCCTCGAAAAGCCCTGACGGACGCGTGGCTAAACAGCGTCGGCGCAGGTCAACCCGTACCTTCTGACGCTGCCAAGGCACA
>CAZNBG010000168.1:0-6918 GCA_964570915.1 uncultured Nitrospira sp.
CTCACCATCATTCGCAATCCGCCGCCGGCGCTTCTGGTCGGGATATAAATATCGCCCCCTGGCTTGTCGTCCCGACAGGGCGTGATGATCTGATCGCCGTCCAAAATCTTCCGGCCGGAGAGCTCCTCGATTTCAGCGATGGCATTCAACACGCCGCGCGTCACATCTTCAAAGGGGGCTTCCACGGTCGTGGGCGCTTCGCCGCGATAGGTCTGCCGATACTCGTCACCGACTTTCTCGATGAGAATGGCTTTGGTCGTCGTGCTGCCGCAATCGGTGGCCACGATCACGTTGAGAGGTCGATCGATCTTTGGAGGGCTGGATGCGGAAGACGTCATTGAGCCGTTGCTCCCTTTGGAGCAGACTTGGCTTCAATGATAGAGATGAGGCGAGCCACCGTGTCGCGGCGCTCGAGCAATCGCGCGACTTGCTCGACTTCTTTAGTATTGAAGGCACAATCAAGGATCGGCGTCAGGAAATGCAGCGCCTGACTGCCCAGAAAATTCATCGGCCCCATGGACTCCAAGAACATCGTCGCCGGAGCCGCCATTCCCCGCTTGACGATCACCTCCGCGATCCGCTCCATCAACTGCACGTCTTCGATAGAGAGGGGCTGATTCTCAGGAGGAACGGCAAACGCATGGCGCAGCCCGGCACCTATTTGAGCCAACTTTCCCACCAGATTGTCATTGAAGCGCGATCGCATAAGTGCAGGCCGGATAAGGCAAACCACGAACGGATCGCATTATATGAAGGGGGTGAAAGAGAGTCAATTCAATGGAGCTAATTGGAAGGCTCAGGATTGGTCTCAATAACTCTCTTTTGATAACGTACCTTGTGAAACTTGTCGTAGCTAACAGCCACACCGTGTTCATTCCATACCGCATGGAGACCATGTCTATTGCGCATGCTGGCGTGAATGCCTTTGAGCGAAGGATAAATCAGATGGCCATCTCGGGTGATATAACACGCTGTCGTAGCCAACAATCGGCAGTTGGTTTAGACTCATGGGCGTGCGCCTCAGCAACAGGTCGCAATGCGTAGCACCAAAAACTGAATTTTATTATGAAGTTCGAGTGGGATCCGCGCAAAGCTGCTCGATGATGTGGTCACGTCCTATGAGGCACTAACTCTCAGTGCTTAAAATTACAACTGCTGCCGCTATTGACCAGTGAGTCTTCACTCCTTTCCTCACCAGTTGAATCCAGAATTGCGCGCACTCTCTTCTTTTCGTCCACACCAAAAAAGGGGAGCAGTCAGGTTGTCGTTCACTGCGCGCATCGAACGAGGCCCTTCCGAGGGCGCGCGTTCGGCGAGCAAGAAGGATAACCTGGCTGCTCCCCTAATTCTTCCTCTCCCCCATTTTACTTTCTGTCCCATTCCAAAGCCGTTCTATATTCCCCTTGTGCTTGATCACGATGAGCCCGGTCACGAGCACAGCAAACGATATGAAGGCGGGCGTCGGTCGGAGCAATGCAGCGACAATTGGGAACAGTCCAAATGCGGTCAGTGCTCCGCCGGAAGAGTAGCGCCACAAGACCACCGCTCCGATCCATGCCAAAAGCAGCAACAACCCGATCAGTGGCGCGACACCGAGAACGGACCCAAGTGCAGTCGCGACACCTTTGCCCCCTTTGAATCCAAGAAACGGTGAAAACAGGTGTCCGAGAAACGGCGCAAGCGCGACCGTCAAGATAGCCCATTCATCCTGAAGCAGCTGCGTCGCGGCGAAACCCATCACCCACCCCTTGCCCATATCGCCGACCAAGGTCAGGATGCCGGCTTTCTTGCCCGACACCCGCAGCACGTTCGTAAAACCGACATTCTTGCTGCCAACCGTGCGCGGATCGGGCAGGCCCATCGCCTTGGAGATGACGACCCCAAACGGGACCGCTCCCAAGAGATATCCGACAATGGCGAGCCCGACGATGAGTCCTTGCTGCTCCATGATAATGGCTACTGCTCAATTGTCACTGAAACTTGTCCGGGTGCAGAAAAAACTCCAGCACGACCTGATTGAGATTGGGCCAATCGCCGTGACTGCCGGTTCCTTCACAGTAGAGCGTCGAGCCACCCTGAGCACAGTGCTGATACGCGCGACATCCGCCCTCTATCGGTTTGGTCTTGTTCAGATCACAGCGATTACAACCAGCCCACCAGGCTGACGTTTGGGCTCCCCAACCGGGAAACAAGCTATCGTTCTTGCCGTGCATGGTCATGACCGGAATGGGATCGCGGCACTGGAACGTCTCGAGATCTTTTCCCGTCCATCCTGCGGCGCTCGGCGCAACCGCCGCGAGGATCTTCTTCGTGTGATCGAGCACGGCAAGTCCCAGTGACGCGGTGCCGCCATCCGAATGGCCGGTCGCAAACACCCGCTTCTCGTCGATACACCACTCCTTCGCCACCGAGGCGGGAATCGTCCCGAGCTGCTCGATTGTCGCGATATTCAACTGCCGGTGGTCCGCATAGACCACGATGAACCCTGCATGGGTCGCTGCGGTCGTGAGACCGGTGAACCGCTCAGTCGCCCAACGACTCTGTCCGGCGGGAGCGTAGACCATGAGCAGTGGATGGGCAAAAGTCGCGTCATAGTTCGACGGTGTCCGCACCATATACCGAATCCCATCGGCCGAAGCCTTCCCGTCGGTTGCCCCCGCAAGGCCAGAACGTGCCCCAGCTGGGCAATGTCCGGTCGCATTGGCATAGGCGAAGGATTCGAGTGGTGGAGGCTTCTCGTTCTCACTGCATGCAGCCACGGTGAGTTGGAGGGCAAGAACTACGCAGACAGAAATGAAGAAATGAAGTGTGCCCGACACGTCGTGGTCGAACAGCTTAGGTGTCAGCCGATTCAAGATTGAATGGAGAAGGTGTCGCGAGCAACTGCCGCTTCGTCTCGAAATTCCGTCAGAGCCCCTTTGCCACGACCTGCTTCCAGAAACTCCAAACATACTGGCCGCCGGAGATATAGCCAAGCACCAGCGAGAGATACAAGGTGACGGTGCCGGCCAAATGCATATTGCCGAGTTCAGCCAACCCGGTCCCTTCCAGGATCAGCAGGATGATCGCCACGACTTGTAGGGCCATCTTGTATTTGCCGGTCGTCTCCGCGGCGATGATCATGCCTTCTCCGGCCGCAATGGCACGGATTCCCGTGACCGCGACTTCTCGCGCGATGATCAACAGCACCACCAACGCACTGACCCGGTCTACGTTCATGAGGAGAATCAGGGCCGACAGGACCAGGAGCTTGTCCGCGATGGGATCGAGCAGCTTGCCAAGCTTCGTCACTTGGCCGGTTCGTCGGGCGATATACCCATCCAGCCAATCGGTCACCGCGGCGACGGTAAAGATGATGGCCGCCGCCAGCGACTGATCGGGCGTGGGATTCACAAAGAGAATGATGAAGGCCGGGATCAGGAGAATGCGGACGAGTGTCAGCAAATTGGGCAGATTGAGCGACTCTGCCCCGATCTCTCGCCATACTTCCAGAACACGGTTCATAATCCGACTTCTCTCCTAACAGCCGTCAAATCCGGCACGCGCAGGATGGTCAAAAAGGCTGTCCAGCAAGGCCGCAGCGAGCGAAGAGGCGAGACGTACGCTTCGGTACGTTGAGCCTCTGAGCGATGCGAGAACGCCGCTGGCGGACTTTTTCAGCATCCTGCTAGACTATCCCGTTTTTGAGTAAATCATGTAAATGAATCACGCCACGAATCGCGCGACCGTCCTCCGTCACTACCAGCGTCGTGATCGAAAAACGTTCCATCATTTCCACCGCTTTGGCCGCCAGTTCGTCGGGTCCGATGGTTTTGGCGTTCTGTGTCGCCAACTCTCTCGCGGTCGTATTGACCACATCGGTTCCGCGCTGGATGAACCGCCGTAGGTCGCCGTCCGTAATCACGCCGACCAAGGCGCCCTCCTGATCGACCACTGTCGTCATGCCGAGCTTTTTCGCCGTCATCTCCAGCATGGCCGCCATCCCACCGACCGAGGCGTGCACCATCGGGACATCCGATTCGGTATGCATGAGGTCTTTCACCTTCACCAACAATCGCCGTCCCAAGGTGCCGCCGGGATGGAACCGCGCAAAGTCTTCTTCCTTGAACTCGCGTTTCTGCAGCAGCGCAATCGCCAGGGCATCACCCAAAGCCAGCGTGGCGGTCGTGCTGGCGGTCGGAGCCAACCCCATCGGACAGGCCTCTTCCTGTACCGAGACATCGAGCGCCACATCGGCATTTTTCGCCAAGGTCGAATTCATCCGTCCGGTGAACGCAATCACCGGAATGCCCAGACGTTTCACATACGGAAGCAATTGAAGCAATTCTTGCGTCTCGCCGCTGTTGGAAATCGCAACCAGCGTATCCCGCCTGGCCAACATACCAAGATCTCCATGCACCCCTTCGGCGGGATGCAAGAAGAACGACGAAGTACCGGTGCTGGCGAGCGTCGCGGCAATTTTCTGTCCGATCAGGCCCGACTTCCCCATCCCCGACACCACGACTTTCCCCTTGCACTGAACGAGCACCTCCACCGCTTTGGCGAACTTGGCATCCAGCCGTTCAATCAGCACCTGGACCGCCCGCGCTTCGATTTCGAGCACACGCCGGCCATCGGCCAGACTGCCAAGCATCTTCTCAGTTTTCGAGACTCGACCGGAAGACATCAGCTTTTTGGTTTTGCCGCGTCGCATATGCGCAGGACCCGCTCCAGCAAGGATTTCAATTGATGCAACGGTACCATATTCGGCCCATCCGACAGAGCCGTATCCGGATCTGGATGGACTTCCATGAAGAATCCGTCCACACCCGCTCCGGCCGCCGCACAAGCCAATGGCTCGACAAATTCACGCTGGCCGCTGGATTTCGTCCCTCCTCCACCCGGCAGTTGCACGCTGTGCGTCGCATCGAATACGACAGGATACCCGAAGCTCCTCAGGATAGGGAAGGACCGCATATCCACGACAAGATTATTGTAGCCGAACGACGAGCCCCGTTCGGTCAGCACGATCCGCCGGTTGCCGCACTCTTCCATCTTCTTTACGGCGTTGCCCATCTCGATCGGCGAAAGGAACTGGCCCTTTTTCACGTTCACAACCGTTCCGGTCTTGGCGGCGGCGATCAGTAAATCCGTCTGCCGGCAGATAAAGGCCGGAATTTGGAGCACATCCACAACCTTCCCCGCTTCCGTCGCCTGTTCTTCCGTATGGACGTCGGTCAAAACTGGAAGACTGAACTGATCCTTCACCTTCTTGAGAATCGCCAGGCCCTTTTCGAGTCCGGGGCCGCGAAAGGACGTGATGGATGTGCGATTGGCCTTATCGAATGACGACTTGAAGATGTAGGGAATCCCCAACGACGTGGCGATCTCCGCCACACGGCCTGCCGTGTCCATGACCAGTTGTTCGCTCTCAATCACGCAGGGGCCGGCAATGAGAAACGGCGGCTGCCCTTGACCGACCTTAAACGGACCGATATCGACGAGTTGTGCCATAGCTTTTAGACTAGCTTCACGAGTTGGAAATCAGTGTCAGCATCTCACTTAGTGGCCTAGTTTTTTTCGCAACGCCGCCCCCACAAACCCACTGAACAGCGGATGCGGGCGGTGCGGACGGGAACTGTACTCAGGATGAAACTGAGTCCCCAAGAACCAGGGATGATCTTTCAACTCGATGATTTCGACCAGTCGGCCGTCCGGAGACACACCGCTCAACACCAACCCCCTGGCAGTCAGTTGTTCACGATAGGCGTTGTTGAACTCATACCGATGGCGATGACGCTCACGGACCTCGCTCACACCGTACATCTTCTGGGCCAACGTTCCCTCACCAAGCTTGCAGACATACGATCCCAGTCGCATCGTTCCGCCTTTGTCGCTGACGGCATGCTGATCGGGCATCAAATGGATCACCGGGTGGGGCGACTGTTCGTCAAACTCAGCGCTGTTGGCCCCGGCCAGTCCGGCAACATGGCGGGCAAATTCGATGGCGGCACACTGCATGCCAAGACATAAGCCCAGGAACGGCACCTGTCGTTCCCGTGCATACTTGATGGTGGTAATTTTCCCCTCGATCCCTCTAGTTCCAAACCCACCGGGAATCAGGATCCCGTCAGCTTCCCGCAAGATGCGCTCCGTGCCCAGCCGTTCGACGTCTTCCGACTCGATCCAATTGATGTTGACCTTGGTTTCATGGTCGATGCCACCATGAATCAGCGCTTCGCCCAGGCTCTTGTAGCACTCTTTCAACCCCACATACTTTCCCACCAGCGCGATGGAGATCTCGTGCTTTGGGCGCTTGATCTTCTGCACCATCGCATCCCACTCGCGAAGATTCGGTTGGCCGGTCTCCAAGTGGAGCTGGCGGACGATCAGTTCATCCAAGCCCTCTTTTCGGAACACGATCGGCACTTCGTAGATCGTATCGACGTCTTTGGCGGTGATGACGGCATCCTTGTCCACGTTACAAAACATGGCAATTTTGCCCTTGAGCTCAGGAGGAATGTACCGGTCGGTCCGGCACAAGAGGATGTTGGCCTGAATACCGATTTCTCGAAGCTTGTTGACTGAATGTTGCGTCGGCTTGGTCTTCAGTTCACCGGCGGTGCCGATGTAGGGCACCAACGTCAGGTGGACGTACAAAACGTTATCGCGCCCGACATCATACGGCATCTGCCTGATCGCCTCGAGAAACGGCAAACTCTCGATGTCGCCCACCGTGCCGCCGATTTCGACGATCGTCACATCGATCCCCTTGGAAATGCGCATGATCGCCTGCTTGATCTCATCCGTCACGTGCGGCACGACGTGGACGGTCCCGCCGAGATAGTCTCCGCGGCGTTCCTTGGTGATGACCGAGTGATAAATTCGGCCGGTCGTGTAATTACGTTCCTGGGGCTGGCACAGGGGTTTGCAACGGTT
>CAZNBG010000169.1:0-6914 GCA_964570915.1 uncultured Nitrospira sp.
GAGACTTCGAGTAAGAGCCGCAGGCGCTCTTGGTCAAGCGTGAGGTCTTGGTGGTGCAACACATTGTCCACCGCGACGGCGATTAATTGACCGACTTGCTGGAGAAATTCCAGATCTGCTTCATCGTAGGCCGCCTTCTGCAAACTCGAAAATCCCATGGCTCCCAAGCGTCGTACGGCGGTGGTGAGGGGAACGAAACAAAACGAATTCGTCCCGTCTTCTTTCATGCGTTCGGTGACGGAGGGCCAGCGACGTTCTTCGGCAAGATCGGAGACGAGGATCGACTGCTGCGTGAGCCATACCAATCCGGCAGGGCTCTCGTTGACCGGTCCCTCATGGCCACCCACAAGATCAGCCGGCACGTTCGCCTGAATAGTATGCAGTCGCATCGTGTTACGGACCGGATCGTACAAAGACAGACCGACGAAATTGACGTGTACCACGCGGGGCAGACGCTGGGCGAGATCTCGAAAGAGCTCGTGCAGATCGCGATGCGCGGAAATCGCTTCCGCCACCTCCAACAGGGTGCGGTACCGATCTTCCATCGTTTCATACAACCGAACGGCCGCCGAATTCATAGTCTCCCAGTATGGCGCAATGAATGTTACGGCTCAAGGGGGGGACGGGTTACCGATGCGTTTCATGAGATAGTTACGCAGCGTGGGATGGCCACCAGGCTCAGCGCACGCATGATGGCCGGGCATCGCGTCCCCCGCAAGCGGCATCAGGCCCGTGTCCCTCGTTCATGTGGCCACAGCGCGCCGCCACTCACTATCACGAATCATCTCGGTCAGATCCTGCGCCGGGCGAATTTCCCATGGGCCCATTTTCATGCCTGGATGGTTCGAGATCAGCTGAATGGCATGATTGAGATCCCTGGCTTCGATGATCAAGAGTCCTCCCAATACTTCCTTGGTTTCGGCAAAGGGGCCATCGGTGACGGCCACCTTCCCACTCTGGTATCGGAGGGTGGTAGCGGTATCAGGGCCCTGGAGCCCCTCTCCCCACACCCAGTGCGCGTTCCTTTTGAGTTTATCGTCGTAGGCGAAACACGTATCTATCATGGTGTTCTGTTCATCAACTGACAATGTGGCCCAGTGGGTGACGTCCAAGTATCCTAAACAGATATATTTCATCGGTGTCTCCTCCTCCATTCGTCCGCCGCTGTACCAAGTAGTCGTTCGGAATAGGCAAAAATCGACAGGGCAGTCTGAACTCATGATCTGGAGGCTATTCTCCCGGGAAGTCCGTCATTTCCCGCAGCGGCAGGACGCCCATTATCCCGATGCGGGCTCCAGGCAACCGCCGGCGACTACTCCCTCAAGGCAGCCACACAGCGCGGCAGGAAATCTTGAGGCGACCTGGCCTCTACCCCCATCAGGGATATTTGGTCGTCAGCGTTTCTTTTCGGCCGTGACGCCACACGACGACCGTGATCGTGTCTCCCGAGCGGAGACTGCTCAATCGGTCCCTGATGACCAGGTAGCCGGCGCCGTCACTGGTCAGCGGGATTCCTTGGACCTCGAGGATGATGTCTCCACCGACGAGCATCGGGTCGCCCTCGATCACCGCCATCATGGTTCCCGCCTTGAGGCCGATCTGCGCGGCAGGGGAGTTCGACGCAACTCGCTGGACCAGCATTCCTGCGCTCTGCGGGAGGTTGAATACCTTCGCCAGATCGCCGGACAGCATGTAGCTCTCGGCGCCGCTCCAGAATCGGTGCTGATCGAGGAGGAGCCGACGCGCCAGGTTGGACGTGACGACGAATCCCAATCCCTCGGAAGCGCCCGATTTGGATATGATATGGCTGACGACGCCGACCACTTCACCCGCCATGTTGAACATGGGCCCGCCTGAATTCCCCTGGTTGATGGCTGCATCAGTCTGAAAGAATTCCGCTCTGGACATGTCGCCAAACATCGTACGGGGTTTCCGTCTGGCGCTGATATGACCGACGGTCAATGAATGACTCATACCGAGTGGGGCGCCGACGACAAAGACTTCGTCGCCAACCTCAGCCTCGTCTGAATTGCCGAGCTTGACCGCCGTGACGCCGGCTGGAACCTGTGTGAGTTGCAGTAGCGCAATATCCGCCGCCGGATCCGATGCGACCACAGTAGCCTGCGACTCCGCTCCGTTGAGGAACTGCACCTTGATTTCGTCGGCCGTCTGTACGACGTGCGCGGCGGTCAGGATTTTTCCGTCAGACGAGATGAGCACGCCGGAGCCGAGGCCGGGCAGGGTGGCCAACTGCATCTTCGGTCCTGTCACCACGTGACGGTTGTCGGTTTCGACCACGACAACCGACGGGTCCACATGCCTGAACACGTCACGAAGCGACTTTGGACTCTCGGCCGTGGAAAGCGAAGGCCAGCCTGCTAAAACCACCATGAGAATGACGATCACGTACTTTGCCATAACGACCTCCACACTCAACCGTAGCTGTAAACAACGCTTATCCTGGTTCCTGCGTCGTTGAAGAGGGGTTGCTTGCTCCCGTACCGCTCGGAGACCAGCCACCTCCCAGAGCCTTGTAGAGCTTAACGACCGAGACGAGCTGATTGCGACGCGTCTTCGCCAAGGCCAACTCCGCATCGAACAGCGAACGCTGCACCGTCAGAAGATCGAGATAGCTGGCCCGACCGCCTTGGTAGCGGAGTTCGGCCAGCCGTAAGGACGATTCCAAAGCCTGGACTTGCAGTTCCTGCGCCTCCCGCTGCTCCCGGGTTTTTTGAACCGAGATCAACGCATCCTCCACCTCCTGAAAGGCTTGGAGAATTGTTTTTTGATAGTGCGCAATGGCCTGGTTACCCCGCGCCTCCGCGACCTTGACGTGGTACCCGAGTGCGCTGGCATTGTAGAGAGGGGCGGTTAAGGCGGCCGCGCCTACAAATGTGGCGTAGGGGTTGAAGGACGCGTCGGAGATGTTGATCTGCGCGCCACCGGTTTGGCCGGTGAGCACGAGTTGCGGAAACCGCATGGCCTGCGCGACGCCGATGTTGGCTGTCATGGCAACCAGCTCCTGTTCGGCTTGGATGATGTCCGGTCGTCGCTGGAGCAACTCGGAGGGCAGGCCGGGTGGAACCTCCGGTGGAATGGGCTGTTCAGTGAGCACCCGTCCCCGTGAAATGGTCGAGGGTTTGTGACCCAGTAGCACGCTGATCTGATTCTCCCGTTGAGCGACCTGCCGTTCCAGATCGGCCAATTGGGCCGCGGTGCCTTCCCGTTCCGCCACAAACCGGTCAAGATCAAGCTTGGGGATATCCCCTTTCTGATAACGGAGCCGTGAAAGCCGAACAGAATCGTCCCAGGCTTTGAGTGTCCGTTTGGTGATATCCACTTGGAAATCCAACGCGCGCAGATCGAAATAGCTCTCGGCCATGTTCCCGACCAGGCTGAGGATGACGGCACGCTGATTCTCCTGTTTGGACAACAGTTGCGCCTTGGCTGCCTCGACCGAACGACGGATGCGGCCCCACAGATCCACTTCCCACTTGAGACCGACAGCGCCCGAAAACTGCGAAAGCGTGGTGCCGTTGCGCGATGAAGAGATGGGAACAGCCCCGGCGCCCGGAATCGGCAGGACGTTGTTGTTCGTGTTCCGGTATCCGAATGCGGTGCCGGACGCGGAAAGCGATGGAATCAAGTCGTATTGAGAGATCGTAAGTTGGGCCTGATACTCGTCGATGTTGGCGGCCGCCATCTGGAGATCCAGGTTTTCCTGCAACGCGGTGCGGATCAGTTGCTGCAGCGATTCGTCCTTCAGCAGTTCCCACCAAGGCAAGTTCGCAATCGAACCGGATGAGGCTTCTGTGACCCGCCAAGATTCGACTTGAGGAGTCTCCGGTCGCTTGTAATCCGGTCCCATCAGACAACCGGACAGCGAGACGATGAATAGTACGGGGATCAGCAGGCGTCTCATGTCAGGCCCCTCCCTCTATGCGACTGTGAGTCGTCGCCATCGGTGACGGATGCACGTGCGGTTGGGGATTAAGTCCCAGCGGTTCGTAATCTTGCGCGACAGATCGGAGCGGAGATGTCTTTTTTCCAGTCAGCGATTCCACGACATAGAATGACACCGGAATGAGAAAGATCCCGATCAAGGTCGCGGCCGTCATGCCACCGAATACGGTCAGGCCCAGAAGGATGCGAGCATGGGCGCCGGCACCCGACGAGAGAATCAGGGGCACCACCCCGAGAATGAAGGCGAACGCCGTCATGAGAATCGGCCGGAGGCGGAGGCGGGCAGCGGCCAATGCAGCTTCCATGGCGGTCTTGCCTTGTTCCAGTTCGGCCTTTGCAAACTCCACGATGAGAATCGCGTTCTTAGCGGAGAGACCGATCAGCATGACCAGACCGATCTGGACGAACACGTCGTTCTCACTGGCTTGAGGAGCGATCAGCTTGAGCAGGCATAGGATGCCCAATGCCCCGAATACGGCGACCGGTGTGACCAACAAGACGCTGAAGGGAAGCGTCCAGCTTTCGTACTGCGCCGCCAGAATCAGAAACACGAACAAGAGGGAGAAGCCGAAGATGACACTGGCCGACACGCCTTCCGCCGCAACCTTCTCCTGGAACGACATGCCGATGTAGTCGTACCCCATCTCGCCTGGCATCGTCTCCTTGAATACCGATTCCAGCGCCTGCATCACCTGGCCCGAACTGTAACCGGGCGCTGCGCCGACGAAGAGCTGGGCGCTCCGGTAGCCGTTATATCTCATCGTGAACTCCGGTCTGTCCACCGGTTCCATGGACACGAGGGTGGCAAGGGGCACCGCATCACCGGACGCGTTCTTCACATAAAACTGACCGACGTTTTCAGAGCGCGTCCGGAACTCCCCATCGGCTTGCACATAGACCTGCCAGACGCGACCGAATCGATTGAAGTAGTTGATCATCACACCGCCCATGAAGGCCTGCACGGTTTGGTAGACATCGCCGAGGTTGACGTCCTGTTTCAACGCTTTCTCGCGATCCACCTTCGCGAAAAGCTGCGGAGCGTTGGGAATGAAGGTGGTATTGATTCTCTCAATTTCCGGACGCATGCGTGCCGCGTCCATGAAGGCCTGTGTCTGTTGAGCGAGAAACGCAACATCTTTTCCGGCTCGATCCTCAAGGATGAACGAGACCCCGCCGGAGGTGCCGATACCCGGAATGGCAGGCGGTGGAAACGCAAAGGCCTGCGCCTCTGAAAGTCCGTCCAGTCTGGCCTTAATATGCTGATAGATCGCGAGCAGATTTTCATCCGGCTTATGGCGTTCATCCCAAGGTGCGAGCGTGACGAAGAAGAATGCGTTGTAGGTCGTGCTGACGGTGCTCAACAGACTGAACCCAACCACTGACGTGGCGTACTGAACGCCGGGCGTTTCCTTCAGGATGGCCTGAATCTTCTCACAGACCGCATCCGTACGCTGCAGCGATGCCGCTGTCGGCAGTTGGACGTTCAAGAACAGGTAACCCTGGTCCTCCATCGGCAAGAACCCGCTGGGCAGTTTCGACCCGAACCAACCTGACGCCACGGCCACCAGCACCAGGAAAAGCATCGAGAAGGCCGCCTTGCGTATGAGTCCGCCGCAGACACGCACGTACCAATCGGTTGCACGGCCGAAGACGCGATTGAACCATCCGAAAAACCACCCCAATGGGCCTCGACTCTGCGTTTTCCTGCGAAGGAGCAGCGCGGAGAGGGCCGGGCTCAGCGTGAGAGCGTTGAACGCGGAGATGATCACCGACACCGCGATCGTGATTGCAAACTGCTGGTACAACCGGCCGGTAATGCCTGGAATGAACGCCGTCGGGACGAATACGGCGACCAGGATGAGTGCAATGGCCATGACCGGCCCCGAAACCTGTTGCATGGCTTTAAGAGTCGCCTCCTTTGCAGGCAGGCCATTCCCTATATGTGACTCGACCGCTTCTACCACCACGATGGGATCGTCCCACACCAACCCGATGGCCAGCACGAGGCCGAAGAGCGAGAGCGTGTTGATCGAGAATCCCAACAGTGGAAACAACATGAAGGTGCCGACGAGCGAGACGGGAACGGCCAACAACGGGATTAACGTCGCGCGCCAACCCTGCAGAAAAATGAAGACCACAATGATGACCAGCAGCAACGCTTCCCACAGGGTATCGACGATCTCTTTGATGCCTTCCCGTACCGAGAGCGTCGTGTCCAAGGAGACGACATAGTCCAAATCCGCGGGGAACCGCTTTTTTAGCCCTTCCATCAGCTGTTTGGCTTGATCCATGGTCTGAATGGCATTCGAGCCCGGCAGCTGGTAGATGGCCACGATGGCCGCGGGTTTGCCGTTCATACGACCGATCGTGTTATAGGACTGCGCTCCCAGCTCGACCCGGGCGACATCTCTCAGACGCACCAAGGAGCCATCGTTGTTGGCCCGCACGACGATGGACTCGAATTCTTCCTGCGTGAGCAGGCGTCCCTGCGCACGCACGCTGTAGGTGAATTCCTGGCCGGCTGGAATCGGCTCGGCCCCTACCTGTCCGGCGGGATTGACGGTGTTTTGTTTCTTCACGGCATCCAGAATTTCGGGGACCGTGATGCCCAGCTTGGCCAGGACATCGGGCCGTACCCAGAACCGCATCGCATACTGCCCGGCGCCGAAGATGGTGACTTGCCCGATGCCCGGCACACGCGACATCGGATCGTTGATGTTGATGAAGGCATAGTTGGCCAGCCAGATGTTGTCGTAGGTTTCGGTTGGAGAATAGAGAGAAAAGAGTGCCAGCGGGCTGGTGGTGGCTTTCTTCACGGTGACGCCGTAGTTCCGCACTTCTTGGGGCAACTGAGATTCGGCCTGCGAGTAGCGCATCTTTGCCAAAATTTTACAGTCGTTTGCCCTCGACGCCCACATCCAATTCTCACCAGACTTCCTCTTTTCGTTTTT
>CAZNBG010000170.1:0-6913 GCA_964570915.1 uncultured Nitrospira sp.
AACGATTCGACGGCAAACAGATAGACAAACACGATGAACAAGAGCGTCAACAACATCGCCGCAGACACTTTCCAGGAGGCGACGGTCCGCAATCGGGTCAGCGTCAGGATCGCTTGCGACGACGTGATCCAGATGAAAAAGAGAAAGATGACGGTGCCCTGCGACTCCAGCAGCGGAATGCGTAACACGCCGTGAGTCGCTAAGAGGATCAGCAAGGGAATCAGCAGGGTCGTGAGAAATCCCGTCATCCAGGTCAGCGGCGAGTAGCGTTCTTCCTTCGTCTCGTGCCTCGGATGGGGGGCTACCGGTTCCTGTCGTGCCTTGTGAATAACGTTGCCGCTGTACAAGAACACCGTCGCTTTAAATAGACCGTGGGCGATCAAGTGAAAGACAGCCAACGAAAAGGCTCCCAAGCCGCACTCCATCACCATGTAGCCCATTTGGCCGATCGTCGAAAAGCCGAGCATGTTTTTGATGTCGTTTTGCACCAGCATCATGGTCGCACCGAGGATGGCCGTCAGCGTCCCGATCACGAGGGCGACGTGCAGAGTGGTCGAGCTCATCCCGAAGAGCGGGGCCAGACGGTTGATGAGAAATCCTGCGGCATTGATGATGCCCGCGTGCAGTAAGGCGGTCACGGACGTCGGGGCATAGAGATATCGGGGTAGCCAGCCGTACAGTGGAAACTGGGCGGACTTACTCATTCCGCCGACGAGGAGCAGCAAGGTGACCGCCGTCGCGCCGTTGAATTCGACGCCAGAGAACAGGGACACGGTTGCCGTCGATTGCGTGGCGGCGGCAAACAGATCAGGAAATTCCAATGTGCCGTACAGCGAGTATGCCAGCACAGTCCCACCCAAGAAGGCGACGTCACCGACCCGTAGGAGTGTGAAGGTGCGAAACGCGCTTTTTAGCGTTTCTTGATGGGTATGATTGTGCACCAGCAGATAGAGCAGGTAGCTCAGCAACTGCCACAGCACGAACAGCATTAATAGGTTGGCACTGGATACCAGGCAGAGGAGGACAAACACGGTCAGCCCGATCAAAGTGAGATACCGGCGTTCGTGCACATCTTGGAACATATACTCGACGGAGTAGGTGTAAATGATCGTGCCGATTCCTGAAATCAGCACCATCATGACGGCGCTCAACCGGTCGACGTAGAGGCCGATCGGAACGGCCAATACAGTGGAAACGACCGGATCGTACAGGCGAAGCGCAATCGGACCTTCCGTGGCCACCACATACAACGTGACGATCGCACCGCAGAAGGCCGCGCCGATCGGCCAGGCGGCGATTTTCGCACGCGTGTGGCGCGTGGTTTCACCGCCGACGCCCACGATAAGCGCGGCGATCAATGGCAGCAGCGGCACAAGCAATACAGCGGACATCATCACCTCTAACAGGATGCTGAAAACACAAAAGCCAACCGCCCGCTCGATGTGTGATCGAGACATGTTCGGTTGGCTTGTACTGCGACCGGCCTCTCTCCGTGAATTGCCGGTCACCCTACGGCCCGTAATCCAGATCCAGGCGCTCTTGCCCACCCCACTCAACCTCGTGGGATGCCAACATTGCCGTTTCGCGAATGCGGCTCCATGAATAATATGGCGCAAAGGACAGCGTCAAGCCCGAAATGGTGGACCAGGACTTCCATCCACAGGTGTCCGGAACCGAAAGACCCAGTGCCGGTCCAGTGGTGGAGACAAAAGACCTAGATGGCACTTGTTCGCTTCCTCACGCAATTCTATAATCGCAAACGAAGAACGTATGGAAAGCGCGATCCGCAATGCCGTCATCAAATTCGAGCAAGAGTTTCTGGGTCGAGGCCCTGATGAAGTCCGTGCGCTTGTCGCCCGCGATCTCGTTGTCGTGCGGCTCAAAGGCGTACTGACACCTGCCGAACGTCAGCTCGCGAAAACTGCGGAAGGTGTCGAAATGGTGAAACGGCTGCGGCAAAATCTGATCGCGCAGGGCCGTGACAGGCTCTGCGACCAAGTCAGCGAGATCACCGGGACCAAAATCCTGGGGCTGTTCACCGATATCGATGTGCAACTCGGAGAGCGGGTCTTTGTCTTTACGATGGATCGTGAGATCCAGAATAGCACCCGGTCAGGATAGAGTCTTCCATGACTCGGCGCACACTGGAAACGCTTTCCTTCGACAATACCTACGCCCAGCTTCCCCGGACCTTCTGCGCACGGTTGAATCCGACTCCGTTCAGCGCCCCGCCCTATCTGGTTCATGCCAACCCCGTAGCGGCCGAACTGATTGATCTTGATCCGGAGCAATTCACTCGGCCGGAATTTGCGGCTCTTTTCGGAGGCAGCGCCTTGGCACCCGGAATGTAGCCGCTCGCGATGCTGTACTCAGGCCATCAGTTTGGCGTCTATGTTCCGCAACTGGGCGACGGGCGCGCCATTCTGCTCGGCCAGGTGAAGAACGGGGACGGAGGGCGGGTGGACCGGCATCTCAAAGGGGCTGGGGTAACGTCATTTTCGCGAGACGGCGACGGCAGAGCGGTCCTGCGCTCGACGATCCGCGAATACCTGTGTTGCGCCGCAATGCGGGGCCTCGGGATTCCGACCACGCAGGCCCTCTGCCTAGTGGGCAGCGACGACAAGGTCTATCGCGAACAGGTTGAAACCGGGGCGATGCTGGTCCGGATGGCGCCCTCCCATGTCCGCTTCGGCACGTTCGAGGTGTTCTATTACCGGAAACAGCATGAATTCTTGAAGGTCCTCGCCGACTACGTGATCGAGCATCATTTTTCCCATCTTCGTGAGACCGGCGACAAATACGCACGCTTCTTCGCCGAAGTTGTCGAGCGCACGGCGAAGCTGATCGCCCAATGGCAGGCCGTGGGATGGGCGCATGGGGTGATGAACACGGACAACATGTCGATTCTCGGACTTACGCTGGACTATGGACCCTACGGGTTCATGGACGACTACGACGCGGGTTTTATTTGCAACCACTCGGACCACAACGGCCGCTATGCCTTCAACCAGCAGCCCTATATCGGGCTTTGGAATCTGAGCTGCTTGGCTCAAACGCTGTTGCCGTTGGCGGAAAAGGAGGCACTGAAAGCAGGCCTTGAGATCTATCAACCCCTGTTTGAACGAGAGTATGGAAAGGTCATGCGGGCGAAATTCGGATTGGTGGACGAACGAGCAGAAGACGACGAGCTCATTCGCGACTTTCTGGGCCTCCTTCAGGGCAGCCATGCGGATTATACGATCGTGCTCAGGGAGTTGAGCACCTTCTCCACGGCTGACGGCGCCACCAACGGAAGCCTGCGAGAACACTTCCTCAATCGTGACCGTTTCGATGTGTGGGCGGTGCGCTATCGAACTCGACTGGAAAGTGAACACAGCCGCGACGACGAACGGCGTGACCGGATGAATCGTGTCAATCCCAAGTATGTGCTGCGCAACTATCTTGCGCAGGCGGCCATTGAGAAGGCCCAACACAAGGACTTCTCCGAGATCGACCGGCTCTTCACATTGCTGCAAGCCCCTTTCCAAGATCAACAGGGCATGGAGGCTTATGCCCTTGCTCCACCGAATTGGGGCAAGCATCTCTCGGTCAGCTGCTCATCGTAGGTGGCCATGACCCGGCATCGTGCGATTGCGACACGCTCCCATCCGGGCTCGCGGCTTCCCTCTCCGAAGCGTCTGTTGTAGAGTGTCGACGCTCCAACTCAGATTGAAGCGTTCGTTCCCCCATATGGTCGGAGGACATGGCGAAACAGCCTAGCGACTCCAAAATCGCGATAGCAGGGGTCCTCACGCTGGTGCTGGCGCTCGCCGGCGTCATGCTCGTGAAGGAACCATTACGAAGCTCTCGGCCGGTCGGCACCGGACTGGACATGAGGGCGACCATAGAGGAGCAAACCATTCGCGCGCGTTTGTGGGAAGACCCGGTCGCGGCGGTTCAACGCGGCCTGCGCGAACTTAAAGTGAACCGTACGACCACAAGTCCTTCTGCGCCTCTGACACAACGACTCCGAGCCCTTCGACAAGCGATTGCCGAACGCGTGCTCAAGGAGGGGCAGCACCTCACAGTCCTCCTCGTGACCACCAGCGGAGGGCCTTACGTCGAAAGCACCGAATCACGGATCAGGGACCGCTATGCAGTCGGCACCGCTCTGGGGGTGTCCTGCTATATACCGGAACAGGAAGGCCAACTGTCTTTTGTCGAATGGGACCTTCAAAGCCCGCTTCCTGCACTGCCGTACGAATGGTATCGACTCAGGAAGACGAGGGCCTGTGACGAGGACACGGCAAGATCCCGGAATGTGTTGGTGGTCTGGTTTCCCGACGAAGCACTCAGCCGAGGATTTTTCGCCAGCTTAACGTCGTTCTCCCAAGCGCTCGTGTGTCGGGAGGCGGAGAAGAAAAGCGAATGTCTCCTCACGGACGATACACGCAAGCTCGTTCAACTGGATCCGCGGCTGCAACAGGCCGTGACCTTCAAGATCCTGGGGCCTCGCAGCTCGTCTGCATTTAGGGCGTTGCTGGCTGAGGCGGGGGAGTCGTATGCCGAGCCGCACGAGGGTATCGGTGTCTGGCCGAATGCCGATGGATGGATCGACGTGTATTCGCCCTGGAGCAGCGCGATGAAGGGGTTGTTGGCCTATGGGCTCAAAACAGGGATTGGGAAAGGTACGGCCTGCGCAACCTACGAATCCTGCGAGCAGGAATTCTACCGCCGCTTGTCGAACGCGAATATCAGGCTGGCCTACGATATCGGGTCCGACGATCAGCTGTTCGAATCATTGGTTGAGGAGCTGGAGCGGCGGCAAGTGCGTCTTGGGTGGGATGCGGTGATTTTGATCGGTGAATGGGATTCGTTCTATGGGAGGACGCTCCCGATCGAATTTCGGGCTGCGGCGTGCAAGAAGATCGCGACCTTTTCCGAGAGCGACCTGGATCTGATCGAGGTTCCCGTAGCGATCAAACAGTGGTGTTCCGATATTCCCCATGCGATAGACCTTCAGATTCGGCGGCAGGCTGACTATGAATCGTTGCGCCTCAATGTGCAACGCTATAGCTACTTGAGCGGACTGGACGGCGAGGTGCCAGGAGAAGACAAAGGGAAAACCGTACGGGCCGATACCTCGAAAGATAACCACCAAGAACGGCCAGAAGGCACGAGCCAGGTGGATTATGTGAGAGCCTTGGCCAATCGTATCCACGAAGAAGGAGAGGGCGCTCGCGCCATCGGGATCTTCGGGACCGATCCCTATGACTCCTTGCTCATCATCAAAGCGCTCCGCCCTGCGTTCCCTCACGCCATTTTCTTTACGGTTGGTCTCGATGCCCGACATCTTCATCCGAGCGAATACAAATGGACACGCAACATGGTCATCGCCTCTCCCTTTGGATTGCAATTGGATGGCGGCCTCCAGCGCGATGTCCCGCCATTCCGAAGCAGCTATCAGACCTCGGCCTACTTCGCCACCTTGCAGGCGGTCGGTCACGTGACATGTCGCCGGGAAAACCAGCCTGATGCTGCGGACCGTCCGTGTGCGACGACGTACCACGCCTCATTGACACCGAACGATCGCCTGTACGATGCCGGATCACATCTTCGATTGTTCGAAGTGGGGAGAAATGGCGCGGTCGACTTGAGCATCGTCCAGAAGGAAGAGGTGCGAACCGTGCATCCCTTGCGGACCGACTTGGCCTACACAAAGGACTATGGTCAGCTCAGACAAGGGATCGGATTCAATAATACCGCTGTCGCCGCGGCGACGGCGGTGGGTTTTGCCCTCGTCATTGTCGTGGCGTGGAGCAACCAGCGGCTTTGGTCGGGGATTACGCGGTATCCGCGTACGTTGAGCATCGCAGCAGTGGTACTCGTAACGTTATTCATCGTGTTTGTGTTGGCCGGCGGCGCAACCGCGCTGCTCGCCGACCATGATGAAGGAGAGCCCTTTTCTTGGACCGCCGGGGTCAGTGTCTGGCCGAGCGAATTACTGCGGCTGCTCGTGGTGGTGCTGGCTATGCTGCTGTTTATCAAAGGTGCCCGCGATCTCAAGAAGAATGGCGAACAGATCGGGGAGAAATTCCGATTCGAAGACGCATCGGAACGTGATCGGTTTTCATCCAAAACGTTCTGGACGAACCTCCAGCGAGCCTACCATCCCATCGCCACCATGGCCTCCATGAAGGTGGACCAAGCCTGGGGTCGGTATCGCGAGGCGAGTCAGCTGAGCCAATGGATGGTCCGCACAATGCTGTTGTTCCTCCTGTATTTGGGGGCACTGTGGGCGATCGGGTATTTCGTACTCGAGGAAGAATATATCCATCCTTGTCGCGGGCTCTTGAGCTGTCGGGTGGATTCGTTCATGACGCTCGCCAGCGTCGGCATCGTCGTGCTGCTGAATCTGGCGGTCTTCGACGCCGTGATGCTCTGCCGCCGATGGATCGGATGGGTGATTGGTTCGACGGGGGGCTGGTCCGAGCAGGTCCAGGACGAGTACCTGCGCGAATATGGTTTAGGTGAAGCACAAAAGGCCGAATTCGAAAAGTTGAAATATCTGGCGGTCGTGGACCTTATCGCCCAGCGGACGCAGGTGGTCAATCGACTGATCCGGTATCCGTTTATCACCCTCGTGATCATGATCGCCGCGCGGAACGAGTACTTCGATATCTGGAATTATCCTCTCCTGCTCTTGCTCTCCTGGTCGGTCAATGTGCTCGTGGCCCTGCTCGGCGCGTTCCTCTTGTATCAATCCGCCAGCCACGCGAAAGCGGCGATGTTGGCCGGGCTCAACCGGCAAATCGTCCAGACCTTGGGAATCGGCAAAGATCATGACGTGCGCGTCAGGCAGATCCAGCACATCATCGGCGAAGTGGAAGCCAACGAGCAGGGTGCCTTCGTGCCGCTCTATCAGCAGCCGGTG
>CAZNBG010000171.1:0-6896 GCA_964570915.1 uncultured Nitrospira sp.
CATTGTCGGATGGTCCGGTTCCATTTTGTTTGCCTGGTTCGCCGATGCTTCCCCCGTTGCCCCCCGGCTGGCCTGTAAGGCCTGCTTCGATGACGTGCCGAACCTTGTCGGCCTGATGTCCAACCACCACCGCCACTCGATGCCCCGCAACCTGCAGTGCCACATCGACTGCGTAGAGAATCATCGGCCGTCCTGCGACGTGATGGAGCACTTTCGCTTGGTCGGACTTCATCCGCTTGCCCAAGCCAGCTGCCATGACGATCACACCTAAGCCGGATAGGCTGGAGGGTGTTGTAGGTTGACCTGCTGTCCGTTTCATATCAGACGACGCGCCTATCGCAACGAAGCATCGGAAACCGCTCTATCCAATCGGCACACCGGCCTCCGGCTGTTTCACCTGATTCCACTTCGTTTCCGCGCTCAGGGCCGACGCCATCGCAGCGGACGGCGTATAGAGGCCACCCGAGACAATCAGTTTCATCGCTTCCTCGATACTGATATCAACGGACGTGACTTCCCGTTCCGGCACCAACAGAAAATATCCCGACGTCGGATTCGGTGAGGTGGGCACATACACATGAATCAGGGCATCCTGTCCCAATGCCGTCGTCTCACCTTTCGTCATACCGGTCACGAACGCAAAACAATAATGGCCGTTCTTCGGGAATTGAATCAAGACGACCCGCCGATACGACCCTTGCTCCGAAAATGAAAGAATATCCATCATGGACTTCAGCGTGGAATAAATCCCCCGGACAAGGGGCAGCCGGTTGAGCCAATCCTCCCAGTGACTGACGATCTGGCGTCCGATAAAGTTAGCCGCAAATAACCCGACCAAAAAGATGAGCAGGACCAGGGTAAGAATCCCCAATCCTGGGATGTAATGATCAGGCACCAATTCCGCGACCGCGTCCCCCAGGATCCCGTCCACCGCGATGAAGAGGGTTTTTAGAACGAGAATGGTGCCCCAGATAGGGGTGACCAGCAGAAGGCCTGTCAAAAAATAGCGTCTCAGAGCAGTCTTGATCATGAATCAACGGCACCCAGTCAGAAGGAGACCAATTAGGAGTTCATCTTACAAAGTTCCGGACCGGCCTCGCAAGCGTTTTGTTGTAAATTTCAAAGGGTTATGCACGTTACGCTGGATGAATTTCTGAAGGGTACCGGTCTTGCTATTCATCCTGCCCTGACATAGGATCACTCCCCGATCGAGGTTAACACGAAAATTGCCAATGGGTGATGCATCGAGAAAATCGACGGGCATCTTCATTACGCTGGAAGGCGGTGAAGGAAGTGGGAAAACGACGCATGCCCTCCTGCTCTACCAATGGCTGAGCGCACAGGGCTTAAACGTGCTACAAACAAGAGAGCCAGGAGGTACCCCTCTTGCTGAGCAGCTCCGCACTATCCTTCTCGATAGTCCCGCTGAATCCATTGCCTCAGAAACGGAAGCCTTCGTCATTCTTGCAGCCAGGCGTCAACATGTGGATCACGTCATCAAGCCTGCGTTAGCGCAAGGAAAGACCGTCGTCTGCGACCGATTCTCAGATTCGACCATGGCTTATCAGGGGTATGGACGCGGGCTGGACCTTCGAGTCTTACGCGCAATGAACGGCTGGGCGACCGGGAAGTTGGTCCCGCATCTTACTCTGCTCTTCGACGTTCCTGTTGCCGTCGGACTCAAGCGTCGGCGAGGCGAAACCTCCTCGCAAAATCGACTGGATCGAGAGACCGAACGATTCCACGAGAGTGTGCGAAGGGGATTTCACGCCTTAGCAAAGCAAGAACCTCGGCGCATTATGATGATCGATGCTTCTCTATCCATAGAATCGGTCGAACGCCAAATAGAATCCCGCGTAACCAACTGGCTCAAAACCCACCACTCCCAAAAGCCAAGGCGCCGATAGTCCATGCCCTTCGCTGATATCACAGGCCACGAACAACCCATCTCCTTACTCCAGGCAAGCACACGTCAAGGACGACTGGCCCATGCGTACCTGTTCCATGGGGAAGCCAGGATCGGAAAGTTCATGACTGCGGTGAGGCTGGCTCAGGCCTTGAACTGCGAGCAACCCTCTCACGTGAATACCGTCGATAGCTGTGGCCGTTGCCGATCCTGCTTGCACATAGCCGCACGGACTTACCCAGACTATTCGGTCATCGAGCCCGATCCGGAGTCAGCCACACCGCAGATCAAGATTGAGCAGGTACGGGAGATCGAACAACGGTTCGTCTATCGACCGCTGATCGGCGAACGAAAGATCTGCCTGATCGACGACGCCGATCGGCTCACGATCGGCGCGGCCAATGCGCTTCTCAAGACCTTGGAAGAGCCTCCTGGTCATAGTCTTTTTGTCTTGATCACAAGCCGCCTTCATGCGCTGCCGATCACCATTCGATCGCGCTGCCAAGCGCTCCGTTTCACCACCCCCGCACGTACGCAAGTTGAGGCGGCACTGATCCTCACACGCGAACTCTCCCCTGCCGATGCCCGTTTACTCGCCGTCCTTGCCGATGGCCGTATCGGCGAAGCCCTTGCGACAAACGTCGAGGAGGTCCGAGCACGACAACAAGAATGCCTGACATTGATCTCACCGGAAACTTTGACATCGAGCACGACCGTCCTTTCCACCGCCGAGAGCCTCGCCAAGGCAGACCGGGGAGAAGAAACGCTCAATTGGCTCGCGCAATGGATCCGCGATCTGGTCATTGTCCTCGTGGGGGGAGATCAGGACCACATCCTTCACGTCGATCAACTTCCCGAATTGCGGCGTTACGCTCAACGGGCGAACGTCGACACGCTGCTCAGTCTCTTGACTGACATCGAGCGTATCGAACAGCAAGCCGCGCGGCACTTGAACATGCACATGGCGCTGGAGACCACGTTTCTTCGCCTGCGCGAAGCGCTTGGCCTGGTCCCGGCCGCAGCCTCCGCCTAGCAATAAACGCGGCCAACCTGCTATCTTGCCTTGATGAAGGCGGGAGAGAACACTTTTTACATCACCACCCCGATTTATTACGTTAACGACGTCCCGCATATCGGGCACGCCTACACCACCATCGCCGCAGACGTGCTGGCACGCTATTGGCGGCTGCGCGGGCGCGAGGTGTTCTTTCTCACCGGTCTCGATGAACACGGGCAAAAAGTTCAGCAGGCCGCAGCCAAGGCCGGGATCGCCCCGCAGACTCATTGCGACAAGCTGGCACCGCAGTTTCAAACGCTGTGGCAACGCCTCAACATCTCAAACGATGCGTTCATCCGGACGACCGACGCACAGCATACATTCGTGGTCCAACGATATCTTCAGCAGCTCTACGACGAAAAGCTGATTTACAAGGACTCGTATACCGGATGGTACTGCACGTTTGATGAACGGTTCTGGACTGAAAAGGACGTGGAATCCGGACTTTGCCCCGACTGTAGACGTCCCGTCGAGCAGCTCAGTGAGCACAACTACTTCTTCAGAATGGGCCAGTACCAGGACCGACTGCTGGACCACATTAAGATGCACCCGTCGTGTATCAGACCGGACTCGCGCCGGAATGAAGTCCTCGGTTTCCTGCAAACGCAGAAGCTCGGTGATCTTTCGATTTCACGGCCGAAATCACGGCTCTCTTGGGGAATCGAACTGCCCTTCGACAACGAGTATGTCACCTACGTCTGGTTCGATGCGCTGGTCAACTACATGTCCGCTCTGGAGTACCTGCCACGGGAAAAGCCGGCCGGGACCCGATTCTGGCCCGCCGATGTCCATCTGGTCGGCAAGGATATCCTGACCACGCACGCCGTGTATTGGTCTACCATGCTGATGGCATTGAATCTTCCGTTACCCGAGACCATCTTCGCCCACGGCTGGTGGACGGTGGACGGTGAAAAGATGTCCAAGAGCCGCGGCAACGTCGTCGATCCGTACACGATGGTCGACGAATTCGGCGCGGACGCGTTTCGGTATTTTTTATTGCGCGAAGTCCCATTCGGGCAGGATGGAGATTTTTCTCTCACCGCCATGCTCACGCGAGTCAATAGCGATCTGGCCAATGGTCTGGGCAATCTCCTCAGTCGTACGCTGACCCTTATTGAACGGACTCAAGCAGGATTGATACCGGCTCCAACGGAGGTCGGACCAACAGAACGAGAGCTGCAGCATGCTGCAACGACGCTCTTGAATGAGGTGCTACCGCGCCATCTGGAGCAGTTGGAGTTCAATCGAGCCCTCAAAGCGATCTGGCAAGTCGTTCAACTTGCCAATCAATATGTCGATAAGACTGCCCCTTGGATCCTGGCAAAGAACGAGCGTGACGCGGAACAACTGAGGACGGTCCTCTATACCATGGCGGAGACTCTACGCTGCCTCAGTCTAGCCATCTCCCCAATCATGCCAACGAGTGCGCGGTTGGTCTGCGCTCAGCTTGGCATCTCAGTGGAATTCATATGCCCTTTATTGAAAAACAAGATCGAATGGGGCGGCCTAATGCCGGGCACTCTTATTCAGAAGGGACCGTCACTCTTCCCACGCATCGAATCGAAACCACAAGGAGCCAAACCCGTGAACGACACATCCGCAACTCCACAACCGGCCCCTGCCGCAACAGCCACACCCGCTGCTCCAGCAGCCGTACCCACGCCGCCGCAGATCACCATCGACGAATTCATGAAGATTCAGCTGAAGACGGCGAAGGTGCTCTCCGCAGAGCGCGTACCGAAATCGGAGAAGCTGATCAAGCTGCAGGTGTCGCTCGGCACCGAACAGCGCCAAATCGTCGCGGGAATCGGCAAGAAGTATGAACCGGACGCGCTTGTCGGCAAGACGATCGTGATCGTGGCCAATCTCAAGCCGGCCAAGCTCATGGGGATTGAATCGCAGGGGATGGTGTTGGCAGCGGGTGATGCCGATGTACGCGGCCTGCTCACCATTCTGGAAGAAGTTGATCCCGGCACGAAAGTCAAATGACGTGGTCCGCCCTCCTTCTGTTTGAATTGACCGTCTCGCTCATCCTGCTTCCCTCCTTTCCTGTCACAGTCCAAAGCCAAACCCTGCCCGATTCATCGATTAATAGTCCACAGCCCACGATGATACTTGTACGGATTGTCGCGCATGGGGCGATGGTCTTGGGCCGCGAGGTTGGCGGGGCTCGCGTGACCATCACCGACGTTGCCAGCGGCCGCATTCTAGCCACCGGCGTGCAACAGGGCGAATCCGGAGATCAAAATCAGATCATGCGCACTCCCCACATGATGGAAGAGCCGATCTATAGTTCTCGCCCCTCCGCCGCATTCACTGCCACATTGGAGTTGCGGAAGCCGACGCTGGTCGAAATCTCCGCCGAAGGGCCGTTGGCCTATCCGGCCTCAATGCAGAAAACTAGCAAGACGCTATTATTAATACCGGGACAAGATCTGACGGATGACGGGATCGTCTTGCATCTCTCTGGCTATCTGGTTCAGATCGAGCGACCGAAGCCACGAGATCCGTTGATCGCCAAAGATGACGTGAAACTGCAGGCCTCCATCCGCACCCTGTCCGGCTCCGTGGTCCGTCCCCATGGAGATTGGGACTCGCGGAGGATCCGTATTTATGGAGAAGTCTTGATCGGTGATCGGATCATCGAGCGGCTGCAACTGTTTTACGATGAAGGAAGCCGCACCTTCGAAGCTCCGTTCTTCGTGCCTCCGTTGAAAGAGGTTCCCGATGGAATCACGCTGCGGGTGATTGCGACGGATCTCTCGACCGGCAATGCAGGAATGGACCACGCACACTATCCCGTGTTGAACGAACGTTTCCCGCCGAAATCCACCCGCTAGCCAGTGCGCCTTCGTACTCGAACCTTCGGCAAGACTTGCCGCATCGCGTCGCCCGTGCGAAACTATCATTCATGACGGCTCTCGCCTCTTACTCACATCTCCGATCGCGGCTCCAACTTGCGCTGGCTATCAATGCCGTCATCATCGCGGCTGAATTTGTCGGGGGCTGGTTTCTCGATAGCATTGGACTTATGAGCGACGCGGGGCACAACCTCGTCGACCAAGGGTCGCTTTTTCTCGCCCTCTATGCCCACCTCCTCACCGCACGGCCGGCTTCCGAGAGCCGGACGTTCGGGTACCATCGCGCCGGCATCATCGCGGCATTTCTGAACAGTTTTATCCTGCTATTGACCGCGCTTGGCATTACGATCATCGGCCTGAAACGACTGTTCCAACCGGTGCCCGTCGATGGTTCGTGGGTCATGGCCGTCGCCGCCGTCAGTTTCGCCGCCAATCTCGGAATTGCCCTGTTGCTTCAACATGGTGCGAAAGACGATTTGAATATTCGGAGTGCGTTTTGGCACATGTTAGGAGACGCCTGGGTGTCGCTCGGCGTCATCGTCAGCGGGGCCGCCATACTCCTGACGGGGTGGGCCATCCTGGACCCCCTCGTGAGCTTGCTGGTTGTCGGCGCCATTCTCCGAGGAGCGTGGCCGATCTTTAAGGAGTCGATGGAGGTCCTGTTAGAGTCAACCCCGCCGGGAATCAGTGCGTCGCATGTCGCCGTAACCATGGAAGCCATTCCAGGCGTCAAGAACGTGCACGATCTTCACATCTGGGCAGTCGAACCTCGGCTGGTCATGCTCACCAGTCACGTCATGATCGAACCTCATCATACCCCTCCGGAGCTGCTGCAACTGATCCAGAACCGGATCACGACAGACTTCGGCATCAAACACATGACCATTCAACTGGAAACCGAATGCTGCGATCCTGACGACATGCACTGCGATCTCAGGAAGCTGACCGAGCAGCACGACGACACACCCACCTTCGCCCACCATCATTGATAGGCCGGCATCATCACGTGGTCGCTTAGCGAGCACGTGCCCGGCCTATTTTCATCTTTTCGTGCGGACAGAGTACAATCGTT
>CAZNBG010000172.1:0-5047 GCA_964570915.1 uncultured Nitrospira sp.
TATCCGAGGCGATACCCTGTTGCTGCTGTTCAATGCCCATCACGAACAGCTCCCCTTTGTCCTCCCTGCGCATCAGCGCGGCGTGCGGTGGGAAAGGATTCTGGACACGAGTGACATGAAATCACTGGATGATCACAAGCAGATACGAGGCGGCACCGCCTATGACCTCAATGCTCGTTCGATTGCCGTGCTACGACTTCACAGAACGCGCTAGCCTTTTCATGTGACCAGACTGTATCGCTCGTGGATCTCTCGGCCGGTCTATCCCCCTTCACCGGGCAACTTCTTGCTCGGCACCGTGCCGCCGGGGACAGTGCCACCTGGCAGTGTCCCACCCGGGACGGTCCCGCCGGGCACCGTCCCGCCTGACAAGGTCCCACCAGGTAGTGTCCCACCCGGAACTGTCCCACCCGGAAGTGTGCCGCCTGGTACGGTCCCGCCGGGCACCGTCCCACCGGGCAAGGTGCCTCCCGCCGGCGTATTCGTTAGACCAGAGCGTTCGGTCTGTTTGCCGGACATAGAGGGCGAGTTCTCCACCGCGCCGACAGAATCTTCGAATACCACCAAGCAAGCAGATAATCCTAGTGCAAGAATGGCTGGAATCATGATGATCATACGTCACCGGTCGACAGGTCTCAGCCGCGCGTCAGAGTGCTCGCAGAAAAGCCACCAACGCCTTCTTCTCCTCTTGGTCGAGTTGAAGCCCCCCGACAACGTTGAAGAATTCCACCGTGTCTTCCAAAGTCGGCAACCGGCCGTCATGCAAGTAGGGCGGTGAGTCCTTGATCCCACGCAGCACGAAGGTTTTGATCGGCCCATCGGCAGAAGCACCGAACCGTTCAAGATGCAGATCGTGCATTTGGTGATCGGTATAGGAAGGCGGCATGTGGCACGCCGCGCACTTGGCCTTTCCAAAGAACACCTCCTCGCCGCGGGCTTCTAGCGGAGTGGCCTGAGTTCGATCCAACCGCCCGGTCATGGGATCTAGATGCGGCGCCGGCGGAAAATCGATGATGCTCTGCATCTGGCCCATGTGAGCAACCTGCAGACGATCGATCATGTTGATCCCTTTTTTCATGGCGCGAATCGGATCCCCATTGAAATAGGCCGTCCGCTGCTCAAATTCGGTAAAGTCTTCTAGAGATCGGATGGCTCGTTTCGAGCCGTGAATCTGTTGATTGAACAGTCCGCGCAAGCTTGTGGTGTCGAGCCGAAACCGCTGCATCTGCGGTCGCGTGTCCGGATTCAGGTGGAACTGTCCAGTTGTGTGGAAGTTGACGTGGCAATCCAAGCAAGCGACCCCAAGGCTTGGGTGAGCCGTCTTGCGGTCGTGCGTCAGATTGAATTCTTCCTGTGCGAACTGGGTGACGAGCAGGCGCAGTCCATCCAGCTGCGTATGCGTGAGGAGGCCTCGAAATAGACGGTCGAAATTGTCGGCCTGCAGAACCTCACCCTGCGAGACGTCGCCCAGTTCAGGGTGCGTCGTCAGAAAAATCGGCGGCGGAAATTCGGGGAGCCAACAGTCGGGCAGATCGAAATCCACGTCGAACCGATCCAGCCTCGGAAATTGCCTGAGTTGTATCTGTGGAAACACCTGCCCGCCTACCGCATGCTTTGGATGCGGTAACCGATCGAATCCAGACGGAAAAAGATGCCGACGCTTGATGTCCTCTGCCGATGAACGGCCTAAGGATTCCCACGTGACACTTGACGGCAGTTTCACAGTGGGCCCGATGGGCTGCGGTTTTCCTTTCGTCATCGTCTGGCCGGACATCCGTTTACAGGAGAGATCGTATCGGTCCTCCAGGACTTTCCGGTGCTTGGCCATGATCTCGGGCTTTTCCGCGACATCTTTCTTCATCACCAGTTCAGACATCTTTTGCGGATCCTGTCCAGGCGGTGCACCGAATACGTCATAATAAAAGTCCACCCCTTCAAAACCCTTGGCTTTTGTCTGTTCGATGGAGGTGTCTTGGCCCATCTGCTGTCGCCCTTCGGGCGAGATCTGTGCATGGCCGGACCGGACGAGTAGCGCCGCCACGGCAGCCGTCAGGATTAAGGCCGCTCCCAATGACACCGTTGTATGAGTGGATCCTCGTTTCATACGTTCCTCTTCACGTGTTGGACAATCAAGGATTGGTCTGCAGTGAGTATTTCACTTGCCGCGCCTTTTCGCGGTGAGCCTCCAGAATCGGCAAGGTCGAGATGATCCACTGTTTGATGTCTTGGTCTTGCACCCTCTTCGCCTCCCGCTGAAACTCTTCAACAGTGCTTTCGTGGTTCTGCAGGATGTAATTCATATATGCGCGATCGAAGGCATGGCCGGAGAGTTGGGACAGCTCATTCACCCGCTCCTTGTGGTCCTGGTTGGCCCCGGCGGAGAGTCGCACGCCTTCCTTCATGGCCAGTTCTTCGACTTGCTGCCCGGCCTTCTTGTGATCGTCGACCATTTGCTGCCCAAACTCTTTCACACGCTCGTTCGTCGCACGCTGGGTGGCGAGTTGGCCCAGGGATATTTCGATCTGATGCTCCTCTGCCGCTTTGTTAAGGAAGGTCTGAGCATTCCCATTGGCTTCCGGTGTTGCCCCGGCCGTCCCAGTTAACGAAAGAATCGCCGCTCCGGCAACTATGGTGAGACACAACGGAAGTATGCGTGACATACAATGGCCCTTCCTTCCATATGACGTACTAATCCTGTCATCAACGCACATCACTCCTGAAGCGGTTCGATTGGCACCGTGCGCCCTGAGCGGTCGTCATCACGGCCCAAGACCGGATCGTCGAACGACCCGTTCAGATCCTTCGCAACCAATCGCACGGCCCTGTTCGCGTCGCCGACCACCGCTCCCATCCCGAAAAACTCGTGCGTCACCCCTTCGAAATTTCGATAGGTCACGGGAACGCCGGCCCCAAGCAGTCGCGCGGCATACCGCTCCCCCTCTGAGCGCAATGGATCGATTTCCGCCGTGATAATGGTTGCCGGCGGCAGCCCTTTCAAATCATGGACATTCACCAGATCAATCCAAGGGTTTTTCCCATCCACTGGATTGTTCAAATATTTTTCGAAGAACCACGCCATCATCGGCTTGTCCAATGGTGTGACTTGAGCATTTTCACGGTAGGACGTGGTGTTCAGGTCATATCCGGCTACAGGATAAATAAGGGCCTGGTGCACCGGCAGCAATTCACCGCGCCCTCGCGCCATCAGACAGACCGCAGCCGCCAGATTACCGCCGGCGCTTTCACCGGCCACAGCGACCATGGCCGGATCCCCACCGAAGTTTTCGGCGTGGCGCAGCACCCATTGAAAGGCGGCGTACGCATCCTCATGGGCCGCTGGAAACTTATGCTCTGGGGCTTTGCGGTATTCGACGGAGACCACAATGGCGCGGGCGGCTTTCGCAAGGGCCCATGCTGACGAATCGTAGGTATCGATCGTCGCCATGACCCACCCTCCCCCATGAAAATACACAATGACGGGGAAGGGGCCTCGTCCTTCGGGTGTGTAGATCCGGATCGGCAGCGTACCGCCGGGCCCCGGAATGGCTCGATTTTTGGTCTTTCCCACCGATACAGATGCCGCATTCGGATTTTTTTCCCGCAATAACGCCGCTACGGCATCGGCCGGCGTCGGTTGCGCTCGGGCTTCCTCAGCAGAAAGCGAGGCGATGTGTTTGGGATTCATCTCCTGAAATTCGGTGAGTACCGCGGCCATATCCTTATCAGCCCGTGAGATCGTAGCCGCCATCGCTTGCCTCACTTCCTTGGCAGGTGGGGTCTCGACTTTGCGATAACCGCCGCCGTAGGTTTCAGTGTGTGATGTTTGGCAACCAGGGAGGATCTGCAGGCTCAACAGAACGGCCATAGAAAGAATTGATCGTGCGATACGTCTCATATCCTTTCCCTTCTCGTTTACCTTCCTCTTGGGTTGCTGGTCCGCCTCACACCATCAATTGCTTGTTTATCTATCCCTCAAGAGCGTGTCGCAGACGACTAGCATCTTCCCCAGATAGATAACCGGAAACGTGTCATTATCGGGGCGGTCGATGCTTGAATACTTGGACTCGACACGAATGTGGTCCTCGATCGGCGGAGCGACTCGTTGACGGAATCTGTCTAGCGATCGCCTGCAACGACGATGATGTATTGAGTCGAGCCGATGGTGAGGTGTGTTACTCGAAACGGTTGGAGCACGGCGGTGAGTGTGATCGGCTGGAGCACGGCATCGACATCATCGCGACCGACCGATGTATGTCTCGTGGGGCGCGGCTCTGGTTGGCACGCGCCCCCGCTGGACTCAAAACTATTCTCTGCGGCCCGCCGTTGCCTGCGGAAAGATTGTTGTTTCAGTCGTTCTTCGACGGTCATGGCTTTTGCCGCGTCCCATCACGATTTCGCTTTGACTTTTTGCGCCTGTCCGGGCACCTCATCGCTGAAATACAATCGCTGTGGACTTTGGTTCGTATCCGGTTGCACGGCAAACAGCAGATCAGCCATTTCATCCGCATGCTCCTCTTCTTTGGCCAGAATACCCTCCATCATGACTCGCGAAGTGGGATCCTTGTCGCCGAAGTACCGCACCATCTCCCGATACGTCTCAATGGCGATGCGCTCGGCGATCAGATCCTCACGGATCATATCGGCCAATGAAGTGCCTTCCCGATATTCGCTGTGGCTGCGTTCCGCAATAACGGAAGGATGAAGTTCCGGTTTTCCTCCCAATTGCTTGATTCGTTCCGCGAGTTCATCGGCATGGCCCTGCTCTTCCCGGGCATGCTCCATGAACTCTTCCTTCACCGCAGCTGAATTGATGCCTGTGGCCATAAAATAGTGGAACCGGTAACGAAGCACGCACATATACTCCGTGGCCAACGCGTCGTTCAACACCTTGATCGCCTGCTCTCGATCCAGTCCATACCCTTCGGTCATGGACCCCTCTTCGATATGCTTACGGGCCCGCTCTCTGATAGCCTGAATGTTGGCGGCAAATTTCATAGAGTTTCCTCCCCTTTTTCCCCCAGCCGAGGGACGTTTTAGGCCATATGTG
>CAZNBG010000172.1:5057-6888 GCA_964570915.1 uncultured Nitrospira sp.
ACAATTTCACAAAGCCTGCCGAGCAGCTTCAGTTCACTCACGTTGTATTTCCTCAGGACAATGCCCCGCTCGGTAAGCCAACCGTCCGCACCTCTCCCCGTGACCTCGGACATTCTGTCTGAGGAAGGACATTTCGTGTCTCCAATGCATGGCACGACTTCACGGATCTAGTTCTCGATCAGCGACTTCACAATTTCCAAACCATCCAACTGTCCACGTCAGGGCTTACCCCGTTCTGTTTAGCCGCTGCTTATGCTGCTCGCTATCACCTCTTTCGAACCCAATCTGCAGTTCCCTATCGTGATTTCACCCGAGCTGAAACCGTTGTCGTCTCTGTTACGCAGGCTCATGCGCGTGCCTTCAAGAACGCGTTCTCCGGAGCAGACTTCGTGGCATGGTAGGCTCGCAGTATTTCCGCCACACTCCAAGCCTGCGCCACGCATCCGCGCGGGGCGAAGGGCGCCTCGGCGTCGAATATTTCGCTGATGGTTCCAATTCCGTCTTCGGCCAAGTGACCATCAAACGCGTCCAAGAGCCGTCGGCACGCTGCTCGATCCACACCTGCCCTCAACGATGCATCAATGAAATGGCCGATCAACCACGCCCATACAGTACCCTGATGATAGGCCGCGTCACGCGCGCGCAGATCTCCGAAGTACATCGGCTTGTAGTCGCGGTGACCCGGCGCCAGACTGCGGAGTCCGAACGGCGTCAGCAATTTCTCGCGCACGACCGTCAACACCGGGATCCATCGTGCCTTCTGCAAAATGGGATAGCGAAGGGACATGGTAAAAATCTGATTGGGCCGAAGACTCGCATCCTCGCCGGCTTCACCGTCCACGACATCGTACAGATACCCTCCCGCGGGGTACCAAAAGCGCTCGTTGAAAGAGTCCTCGATGTGTTTCGCCAACCCATCCCATCGGTCCGATCGCTCTCTCAGATCCTCGGCCCACCGCCCCATGAGCCGAATCGCGTTGTACCACAGCGCCTGTATCTCCACCGGCTTGCCACGCCGTGGTGTGACGACCCAGTCCTCCACTTTGGCGTCCATCCAGGTCAACGCGTAGCCCGGCGCTCCGGTCGTCAAGAGGCTGTCGTGCTCATCGACGCCGATTCCAAAATGTGTTCCCCTCAAATGATGCTCGACCACTTCTTTCAACGCCGGATACAACACCATCAGGGTGTCACGGTCACCCGTCACCTCGTAATACCGATCGAGTGCGTGAAAGAACCACAAGGTCGCATCCGCCGTATGATAGAGTCCGGTGCGCTCCCCTTCGGGGAACAGATTGGGGATGAGGCCGTCCTTGATGTACCGCGCAAAGGTACGCAGAATCGCGCGGCCTTCTCGATACCGACCGGTGCACAGAGTGAGCCCTTCCAGACTGATCATCGTATCCCGTCCCCAATCCGTGAACCAGTAATACCCTGCAATGACCGTCCGCGCGTCATCCCCCGAGGCCTGCGCCAAGGCATGCTCCTCCATCCGACTTCCAGGAAAGACGATGAACTGATCCGCCGCCAAGGTCAGCAGCGTTTCGCAGCGATCGGCGGAAAGCCGGTCTGCGTCTGACACGAGTTTGTGCAGCCGCGCGCGTTCGGCGGTGAAGATGGCGTCGGCATCGTATTGAAGATTTTCCCAAGCCTCCATGCTTGCCACAAAGGACACCGGATGGTCTCGATCCAGCTGCACAGTGAAATATCCGGGACTCTCCAGATCTTCGACATGCGGTGAACCTCGATCGCGATCCACGCGATAGGACACCGCGGTGCTGATGGAGGCATCGGCCACGAATACGCCCGCCTGTGGCCTCAAGCAAAGCTTCAA
>CAZNBG010000173.1:0-6867 GCA_964570915.1 uncultured Nitrospira sp.
CGAACAAACACCCGAAAGAATAAAGGGGTCAGTCACCATGATATAAAATCACAAGACTGTCGGAACGTTTATGGCGGGGACGCGCAAAGTGTTGTATGACTCTGGGACGGCAAATTCAGCACAGGAAGCCCTGTGGCTTCTGGCCTATGCCTTGGGGATGGAACCCCATGAGTTGGCAAGCCGGGGGGAACAATCGGTGACGCCCGATCAACTGGCACGTACCGAAGCGATGGTATCGAGGCGGATAGGACGAGAGCCATTACAGTACATTTTGGGCACGCAAGAGTTTTGCGGAATCGAGTTTTGTGTGAGCCCGGCGGTGCTGATTCCTCGGCCGGAGACGGAATTGCTGGTTCAGGCGGTTCTCAGGGAGGGTGGGCTTGCCGAAGGTGCGACGCTGGTCGATGTAGGAACAGGATCCGGCTGTATAGCCGTGACCGTCGCAACCGTTCTCAACGGGGTACGAATTCTTGCGCTCGACTGCTCCGCTGAGGCGCTGGCGATCGCAAAGGGTAATGCGGAACGGCATGGAGTGGGTGAAAAGATTGCCTGGATAGAGGGGGATCTCTTGTTGCCGCTGCGAGACCGCAATGTGGTGGGAGCAGTCGATATCATCGTTTCCAACCCGCCATACATTGCTGAAGAGGAATGGGCTCGACTTCAACCTGAAGTGCGAGGTTTTGAACCCCGAAGCGCCTTGGTTGCCGGGCTGCGAGGAACGGAGTTCCATGAACGATTACTCCGAGACTCGAAAGAATTTCTTGTTCCGGATGGATTGCTTGTCATGGAACTCGGTCAAGGACAGATGGCGCTCGTACGACAAGCGGCAGAACAAGCTGGTGGTTATACGGGACTTCAAACCGTAAAAGATGAGACAGGCATTGAACGAATTCTGATCGCGAGGCGAGTAGGGTAAGACTACGGCATGGATGAAATTCTCATCAACGGCGGCACACGGCTGCATGGGGAAGTCCGCATCAGCGGTGCAAAGAATTCCGCGCTCCCGATTCTGGCCTCCACGATCTTGGGCAGCGGAGAATGCGTGATTACCAATGTTCCGAGGGTCGTTGATGTGCTCACAATGGGAAAGCTCCTGGGAATTCTCGGCGCGAAGGTGTCTCATGAGGGTCATCGCGCGGTCATCCAGGCCGACGCCATTGTATCGGCTGAGGCGCCCTATGATCTCGTCAAGACCATGCGCGCTTCAGTTTTGGTGCTGGGACCGTTGGTTGCCCGCTGGGGCGAAGCCAAAGTCTCTCTTCCGGGAGGGTGTGCGATTGGTTCCAGACCGGTGAACCTGCATTTGGCCGGATTGGCTAAATTAGGGGCTGATATCGCCATCGAACATGGCTATATCACGGCCAAGGCGAAGCGGTTGAGAGGTGGACACATCTATTGTGACACACCGACGGTCACCGGCACCGAAAACATCATGATGGCGGCATCGCTGGCCGACGGAGTGACCATACTGGAAAATGCCGCGAAAGAGCCAGAGATCGTGGACCTTGCCGACTTTCTCGTCAAGCGTGGCGCCAGAATCCAAGGAGCGGGAACAGATGTGATGACGATTGAAGGGGTGCGTGAGCTCCATGGCGGAGATCACGAAGTCATTCCTGATCGCATCGAGGCCGGTACCTACCTGGCTGCGGCTGCCATGACTCACGGCGATGTAACCGCTACGCATTGCCGTCCGGGCCACCTTGAGGCGGTGCTGATGAAGTTGCGTGAGATGGGGGCCGATGTGCAAGAGGAAAAAGACATGGTGCGTCTGACCATGCCTGACACACTGAGGGGAACCGATGTGAAGACCTTACCGTTCCCGGGGTTTCCCACCGATATGCAGGCGCAAGTGGTTGCCTTGATGAGCCTGGCCGAAGGCACGAGCGTGGTCACCGAAACGGTGTTTGAGAGCCGGTTTATGCATGTGGAAGAATTACGACGAATGGGAGCTGATATCCGTGTGGAGGGTAATCGACTGGTCGTGACTGGACGGAAGAAGCTCACCGGAGCTCCAGTCATGGCGTCCGATCTTCGTGCCAGTGCCGGTTTGATTGTTGCCGGTTTGGCCGCGGAGGGAACGACGCAAGTCCAACGCGTCTATCATCTCGATCGGGGATATGAGCGGATCGAAGAGAAATTGGGAGCGTTAGGGGCCGACGTTCGGCGCCGACAGGCTGTGGCGAAGACTCATTAGAGGCTGTCCATGTTGACGATCGCGTTGTCAAAAGGAAAACTTATAGAGTCCGCGCTGGATCTCTTCCGTCGAGCCGGGTACAACATCGCCGGATTGTCGGGCGAAAGCCGCCGCCTGATTTTTGTCAGCCCCGAGAGCGATCTGACGTTCCTCATTGTTCGTCCCAGTGACGTGCCGACGTATGTGGAATATGGGGGAGCGGACGCCGGAATTGTCGGCAAGGCCGTCTTAATGGAACAGGAAAGTGATGTATACGAACCATTGGATTTGGGGTTCGGAGCGTGTAGAATCTCCGTCGCCGCGCTTGAGGGAGAGGGATCGAATGATCGCCTGTCGTCCAAGATTCGTATTGCCACAAAATACCCTCGGATCACCGAGCGCTATTTCAACGCGCGCGGGATCCCGGTTGAGATCATCAAGTTGTATGGCTCAATCGAGTTGGCTCCAGTGGTGGGACTGGCGGATCGGATCGTGGATTTGGTCGAGACCGGCAGCACACTCAAAGCTCATGATCTTGAAGAGGTAGAAGTCATTACCCAATCGACGGCTCGTTTCATCGTCAATCGAGCGAGCCTTCGACTGAAGCAGGAACCCCTGATGGCGTTGATTCGTAAGCTCCGGGCGGTAGTGCCTGACCAGCGTTCATTATCCGGTAACGGTCGCCCATCGACCGTAGGCCCACGCAGGAAAAAGACAGCGCGCTGATGAAGATCGTCACTCAGGCAGATCGCAGCTTCCTTCCATCCTTGAAAAAGGCCGCTCTTCGAGGGCGAACGACCGGCGCGGCCGTTGAAAAGACCGTCCGCACAATCTTGCAGGCCGTCGAACGAGGCGGCGATAAGGCCGTCCTTCGTTACACCACGCAATTCGATAAGGTGACGCTGAAACCCGACGCGTTACGTGTCACCTCGGAAGAGATCAAGAACGCCTATTTCCATATCAGGAAAGACGAGGGGGACGCTCTGCGTCTGGCCGCTCAGCGGATTACGGCTTTCCATGAGCGACAGCGGACGAAAACCTGGATGTACCAGGACGGGGACGCCACGCTGGGGCAGGTCGTCGGACCGGTCGACGACGTCGGCGTGTATGTGCCCGGAGGGAAAGCCGTCTATCCGTCATCCGTACTGATGTGCGCGATCCCAGCGAAAGTAGCCGGCGTGCCGCGTATCGTGATGGTCACGCCGCCTCAGAAGGGCGGGATTAATCCCTATTTGCTGGTTGCGGCCGACATTGCTGGGGTCACGGAGATCTATCGCGTCGGTGGCGTTCAAGCAATCGCGGCCCTGGCCTACGGGACGAATACGATCAGGCGAGTGGACAAGATCGTCGGACCAGGGAATATTTACGTGGCGACCGCCAAGCGATTGCTTTTTGGCACCGTGGGAATCGACATGGTTGCCGGTCCCAGTGAGTTGCTGGTGGTCGCCGACGAAGACGCGAAACCGGCTCATGTGGCGGCAGATCTGCTCTGCGAAGCCGAACATGATGAGGACGCACAGGTGTTTCTTGTCACGACTTCTGAGCGATTGGCCAAGGACGTGTCGAAATTGATCCAGGATCAACTGAGAGGACTCAAGCGAGAAAAGATTGCGTCAAAGTCGATTGCGCATCACTCAGTGGCGTTCGTCGTGCCTACTATGGACGAAGCCATTGCGGTCGCCAACGAAATCGCGGCGGAGCATCTGACGCTCTCAGTGGACAACCCATTCGATTATTTGGAGAAGATTCGTCACGCCGGAGCGTTGTTCTTGGGGCGCTATACGCCGCCGGCGGTCGCCGATTATGTGGCAGGGCCGAATCACGTGTTGCCGACAGGTGGCACCGCACGCTTCTTTTCACCGCTGTCCGTCAATGACTATGTGAAGATCAGCAACATCGTGCATTACACGAAACAAGAATTGGCCAAAGTCAAGGATCCGTTGGTTCGGCTGGCGCAGATCGAAGGGTTTGATGCGCATGCCAAGTCGGCGCAGAGCAGGTTCTCATGAAGAAAAACGGGTCGGCACCACGACAAGCCACCATCCAGCGTGCCACCAAGGAAACCGACATCCGTGTCGAGTGGACCTTGGACGGGAGCGGACAGGGGAAAATCGACACCGGCATTCGATTTTTCGATCATATGTTGGAGCTGCTCGCCAAACACGGGTTTTTCGACCTGACGGTGCACGCAACAGGCGACCTCGACATCGACGAACATCACACGGTGGAAGATGTCGGTATTGTGATGGGAAAGGCGCTGCACCAGGCGTTGGGGGAGAAGGCAGGCATCAAGCGATTTGGGTTTGCTTCGGCGCCGCTCGATGAAACATTGGCACAGGTCACCGTCGATCTCAGCGGCCGACCCTTCCTCGTCTACAACGTGAATCTACCGGACCGAAAGATTAAGGCGTTCGATCTCGGTTTGTTCGAGGATTTCTTTCAGGCCTTTGTCACCCATGGTGGCCTGAACCTCCATGTGAATCTGCTGTATGGCCGTAATCCGCATCACATTATGGAAGCCATCTTCAAGGCGCTGGCCAAGGCCTTGGATCACGCAACGATGCTGGAAGAGCGGCTGGCCGGGAAGGTGCTTTCGACGAAAGGCATGCTGTAACGCAAGAAATACGGTCGAATGTGGCTTGTCTTCATGGGCAGGTTTCTGAGAAGAAGCCTGCCCGTTGTGTTTTATGGAGGGGTAAAGAGTCGATGCTTGCAGACCCAGCAATCGGGTGGTATCTCGCCTCGCTCAAGAAATGCTCGAATCGCGCCGTTTTTGTAAAGCTTCGTCTCTTTTGACGCAATCTCGGTGTCGGAACTCAGGTCGCGCAGCGATACCTGTACCTTAATCCATGGCTCTTCGGTTGTCAGCGTGCCGAAGAGGATTAATCCGGCCCCGGTGTCCGCTGCGATTGTTCTTGCCAGGCTCATGTTGGGTAAGTCTTGAAAACGTACCGCATATTGATTCAGCGTCCAATGGAGATCAGATGGATCGACGATTGGAGTAGGAAATCTCCTCTATCCATTGTGTTAAAAAGATCCCTCCCATCCATTCTGTTAAAAATCTCCCCCCGGATATAAGTCGTAAAATTCGGATTGAGCTGTTCGTCTGTGGAAATAAAAGGGCCGAGAATAATCCATTTCCAAGGCCGGTTCACAAAGGCCTCTTTCCGAAGTGCGTCAATCAACATTGCGAGTTTGATTTTGGTATCGGCATGTTCCATCGCCCATTCAGTGGAAGTCGTGACTGGAGCGAGGTTCTGATTGTCAACGGAAGGTGCTACGAATTGCGGTGCCCGGGAGTCGCCTGGTATTTGGGTCTAACCTTGAATCTGGTGGAGGGATTGCGGGAGCACATGCAGACAGGAGGGAGAGGACCAAGAGATTGAATACGGTTCGCTTCAGTACGGCCATTCAAATAAACCTACTTTGCTTAGCCTACTACGCACACTTTTTTAATAGCAGAAGATCTCAAAGGGATGTGAGGTCGTGAATGTTGTGAGTGTTCAATAGAGGCGAGCTAGGCGCATGCCTTCACGATCGTCGAAGAGAATGCCCGGAAGTCGTTCAGTCGTTTGGTGATGATGGATTGGACGACTTCGAGGTTGAGACGGGTATATTCGTGCACGGCCACGTTGCGGAAACCGACCATTTGGTTCATACGCTGAGTGAGGTCGGCTGGAAGAATGCCAGCGGTTTGCAGCAATGAGAATGCATCTCGACTGTCCTGAGGCACACCAAGCTTTCGCTGACTCACTACATACATGGCCAGATCGATGGCTGTTTCACAGGCACGCTGAAGATTGAGAACGATCGCATCTTGCTTCGTTTGATTCCCAATCAGGTTCTGTTCGTCACCTGCATATTCTTCCTCAATGCGACGAAGGCACCGTTCAATACTTGCGGCCTTGTTGAGAATCACATCGTCAGCCATAGACCAACCCGCTCGCACTAACCCTTTTCAAGATCTCGCGCCGTTCCTCATTAAGCCTGGCATAGTCTGAATACGTATACATTTCGAATTCTCGACGGACTGCTTCATTCGAGGCGGCGAGGCATTCTCCCGTCGAAACGACCTGCATACGCATCACGGTTGACGCGGTGCGAAGATCCACGAGGTCCACATCGCGATGGAGTTGAGACGCCAGTTCTTGGGCGAGTTCAAACCGGCGCATGGCGGGGATGGGACGGATCGCAAGAACGGCAAGATCCACATCGCTTTCCGGGCGGGTACGTCCCTTGGCCTGAGAACCGAATCGATACAGCGCAATAAGGTCAGGGATTGCTTGTCTCGCGAGTTCGACCAATACGTTGTCGTTCAAACGGACCCCCCCAATTCAACCAGCTCAGGCTACTGGTTCGGTCGCATCCTGTCAATTGAAAGACCTTGACTGTCGAAATAGGTACTCCAGGAGTCCGGTGGACTTTGGCGATACAGATTGCCAGTGGCAGGAACATTCCAGTTTGCGGTATTGTTACAACTTCCTAAGTGTGGCTGACATGATTGCCATCATCGACTACGGAATGGGGAATCTGCGCAGTGTCTCCAAAGCCTTTGAAGCGGTGGGACATCATGCCGTGGTCACACGCGATGCCAAGGTCATCTGGAATGCTAGCCATGTGGTTCTGCCCGGTGTTGGTGCGTTCGGCAACTGCATGGAGAATTTGGACCGGTTTGATTTGGTAGAGTCCATTCC
>CAZNBG010000174.1:0-3104 GCA_964570915.1 uncultured Nitrospira sp.
CATTGAGGAACGACTACGATGTCAAATCGGACTATTTCTCCGCACACCTCGCCATCACCATCAACGAGACGACCAAGACTTCCCTCGCAGTATTAAAACGAGATGCCAGCAAAGGCGACAGTACGGTGGAGTACCTGCGGATTCTGTAGTAGACGTGCACAGCTATTTCGGCACTCGCAATTTTCCCCGCATCTAGGCGGGATGCTCAACAAGGCCTTCGCTCTCACCCGCCCAACCCAAGCGCGTCAAGACGCGTCATTCCGCGACAAGACCGTACCGAGCGAACAGGCGAATCGTATGTTGTCTCGTACGCTGAGCCTCTGAACGACGCGAGCACGAAGCTGGAGAGTTTTTTCAACATCATGCCAGCGACACGGTAATCGTCGCTTCGTTTCCCCGCTCGTTGTACGCCAAGCAAGGGAAGAATGATCGAGCCAAAAAAATCCCTCGCCCATTCGCACCAGCTGACTCACAGCCTTCGTGCGACCGCGTGAGTAGACTCCGCCACTTGAAGCCCTTCCCCTCATCAGTGATGCGGTACACCAAGTTATTGGCGCCCTTGTCGTGAAGCACGTGAATAATCACCCGGCGGTCCCTGAGCCGAGCTTGAGCGAGCCGATTGGCGAGTAGCCGCTCATAGTGACCGTTTGTCAGAGCTTCCCGCTTCTCCTGATAAAAGATCTCAAGGTTCCCATGTTCGATCGCGTTGAAGAGCAACTCTTGGAGGGTTCCCCGAAGATGCAACCGTTGGATCGGGGACAAGGTCGAGGCCGTCGTCTTGATCAGCCAGGAGATGATTCCCGGAATATGAGTAGGGTCGGAATCAACCGTCAGTCGATATTCCGACAGGCAAAGTCCGGGCAGCTCCGCGAGGTCTCCAGGCAGTAGATCCCGGGCACGCTGCAGGGCGCGCGCCAATTCTTCTTCGACGATGGGTTTGTGGAGATAGTCGGCGGCCCCGACGCGAAGCGCCTCGACGATGATGGGTTCCGGCGCATCTTTCGCCATCACGATCACAGGGCAGAGCTCATGCCGGGCCCTGATCTCTTTGACCAGTTTGAGACCGGCTGCCTCCGGAAGAAACGCGTCGGTAATGACAATGTCGGGCGCCGCCAGGTCGATCGTGGTCAATGCGGTCGCCGGATCGGACGCGGCGACGACCGAGAACCCTCTTCCCTCCAGCTGTCGGACAATACGTGCTTGTGTTTCTCGACATGGGTCGATGACCAAGAGCTGATTGGGAGTATCGAACATGTTCATGCGGCGATTCCCTCGTCGAGTACCCGGCGGAGCGCTGTCAGCAGGCGCAGAAGTTCTCGCTCCAACGCGTCGTAGTGTTCTCCAGCTTGCGTCAAGTTTCCTGCCTTTGCCGATTCTTCCAAGTCTTTGCAGGCATGAAGGGCAGCTGGAGCACAGAACTGGAGGATCGCGCCCTTCAAGCGATGACTGCATCGGGCCAGCCCCACGGCATTCTGGCCACTCAACGCCGCCTGAGCTTCGCCTAAGTCCTTCGGACCATGCTCGACAAACAATTCCACCATCATCTGAAAGGTCTCTCGGTCGTGATCGACACGGGCGAGGGCCTCCTCAAGGTTGAAGACATGCTCACAAGTCATGAACGCTCTCTCGCAGTTCGGTTATTTCAACGCCCATCATCGCCACATCATCCGGAAATTGTTCGTGGCCCAACCATTCGATCGCTGCCGCAATGGTCCCTGACACGACCTCTCCCAGGGGCCGATCACCGAATGTGCAAATCGTCTTTTCCAGTCGATCTTGCCCCCACAATTCGCCGCTCGAGGACGGCACTTCATAGAGACCGTCGCTCAGCAGATACAGACGGTCCCCCTGTTCGACAGGGACCTTTTCCGTGAGATACGTCATCGAACCATCGAAGCCAAGCGGCAAATTCGGTCGAGCCATCCGACAGATCTCCCCCGACCGACGATGAAGAAGCGCCCCATTGTGTCCGGCTGTCGCGTAAGACAGGGTGCGAGAGCGGATGTCGAGTTTTGCAAAGATAATCGTAAAGTAGTTTCCATCTTCCGTCAGCGGGAACTGCTTGTTCGCTTCCGTCAAGATGGCGCCCGGATCATTTGATCCGACGGAATACAGTAAACTGTCCCTTCTCAAAAACGTCGAAAACGAGGCAGATCGTAGAGCCGGAGAGACGCCATGACCGGACGCATCAAGCAGATACAGCCCCAGCACCTCATCATTCCACGGAGCGATGTTGAAGAGATCACCGCCCAATGCAAGCGAGGGCCGATAGGCGTGCACCATGTGAACGCCGGGCAAGAGCGTTCCCGCCACGGGGAGCAGTGATTCGACATAGCGTGCGGCAGACTGGAGTTCCCGTTCGATGGCCTCCTGCTTTCTTTGGATTTCTTCCGTCACATGCTCCAACCTTCTGATCAAAGTGGCTGCGCGCATCCCGGCCTGAACTCGAGCAGTCACTTCATACTTGCTTGCGGCCTTGCTGAGAAAATCATCCGCGCCGCGGGCCAGTCCTTCGGCGATTTGCTCGGGCTGATCATGACTCGTCATCATGAGAATCTGGCTCGTGAGGAGTTCCGGATCTTGACGAACCAGCTCGCAGAAGGACGGGCCATCCATTTCCGGCATCATCCAGTCCAAGATGGTGAGATCCGGCCGCTCGCGCCGAAGCAGATCAAGCCCGGTCTTCCCGTCGCCGGCTTCGATCACACGATAGCCGAGCCGTTTGAGTCGAGCCGTCAATGCGACACGCGCAATGGGCTCGTCGTCCACAACCAGAACGGTTTGCCCGATCCCACCTTCTGAATGGCAAAGCATGGTTACGGGTAATGGAGTCGGCATTAGGTGACACTCACTGAGCGAGACGTTGCGTGTCAGGACTGACGGCCAGCTCGCCGTCCGACAATTCCGCGAGTCATCTAGGCGGCGCGCTGGGATCCCGCCAATGCGTCTTGCTCGTTGTCGTAGACAGGAATCAACTTCTGAATGTTCGCTAGGCTCATGATTTCCCGCACATAGCTTTGCGGTTTCAGCATACTCACTTTTGCTTGGCTCAATTTGAAGTTCTGCGAGACGAGAGCCAATAACCCGAGGCCGGAGCTGTCCAC
>CAZNBG010000174.1:3114-6797 GCA_964570915.1 uncultured Nitrospira sp.
CACCTGGGCCTTGTTTTAGATAAAGTGGCGACATCCTTTTTTCCGGATAGTTTCCACGGCTGTCTTGAATTGTTCGCGATTGGCGTAGGTGAGATCGCCCGTCATCTCGAGAATGACACCATTTGGCACGGGGCGCTCTTTCGTCTGCATCGACATGGGATCCTCCTTCATTCGAATGAGTCCAGACCAGGTTGCCTCTTGCGATCAGGCGGCTTGCGCATCAACCGCAGCGTCCTCGCTGGGAAATACTGCTATCATCCGGTCGATATTCGCCATTTCTAAAATCTGCTTCACCGTACCCTGTGGGTCCACAAGGCTGATTCTTCGGTCCTCCGCCATGAGCTGTTGAGACGTCAATGCCAGGAGACCTACTGCGGCACTGTCCATGTAGGTGACCTCGTGCAGATTGACGATGAGATGCCTGCCTCCGGACTCCCTAAAAGTCATCACCGCAGAGGAGAAATCCTTACGATTGCGGTACGTGAAGACGTCGTCGATGTCTATCACGGTCGCGTTGTGTGTGATCCGTTGAGTGATCGGCATAGAGACTCCAGAGTCAACCGCGGCCCACGTGGGCCAGTATGGCACTGGCAATGTCATCCAGGGGCAGAACCTTGTCGACGGCACCCGCTTTGATCGCCTCTTTCGGCATACCGAATACGACGCAACTCGCTTCGTCCTGTGCGATCGTAAACGCGCCGGCTTGCTTCATCGTCAGCATTTCCTTGGCACCGTCTCCGCCCATTCCGGTCAAGATCACCCCAACCGCGTTGGCGCCGGCAGAGCGGGCTACCGATGCAAACATCACATCGACCGACGGACGATGACGATTGACCGGGGGCTCTTGGTTGATGCGCACGGTATACCTGGCTCCGCTCCTGACCAACAGCATGTGAAAATTGCCCGGTGCGATCAACGAATGTCCCGGCAATACACTGTCCCCATCTTGGGCTTCCTTCACAGAGATCCGACAGAGGTTGTTCATTCGATCAGCCCAGGCCTTCGTAAAACGTTCCGGCATATGCTGCGTGATCAGGATGGGCGGTGTATGAGGCGGAAGCATTTCCAACACTTGCTTCACCGCTTCCGTCCCGCCGGTCGATGAGCCGATGGCGATGATGGTATCAGTCGTCTTGATCATGGCGGACGAAGCACCATGAAGCGTCTCTCGTGGCGCGCGTGCGGTCACGGATCCCGTCACTCCTCGATTCGGCATGGACGCCGGGATGCGGGCGTGCGCAGCTGCCTTGACCTTGGCGATCAGATCCTGCGCGATTTCCTCCATGCCCTCTCGAAGGTCGATCTTGGGCTTCGTAATGAAATCCACGGCGCCGAGTTCCAGTGCACGCAACGTCGTTTGACAGCCGACCTCCGTCAGAGAACTGACCATCACCACCGGCATGGGGTGCCCACGCATCAACTTCTCCAAGAACGTCAGGCCGTCCATTTTTGGCATCTCGACATCAAGCGTCAGCACATCCGGATTGAGAGCCTTGATCTTTTCTCTCGCAATATAGGGATCGGGGGCGGTTCCGATCACTTCGATTTCCGAATCCTTCGATAAGAGAGTCGCCAAGACCTGACGCATCAGCGCTGAATCGTCGATCGTCAAGACGCGAATCCTTTTCATCTGCACCTCAATTGCTCAGAACAGTGTCACGTCTTCAGCTGGTTGCTGCTCGCGCTGCTGGATGCGTGTCGCGTATTCATTTTCGCGCTCAAAGATCGTGCGATTTTTGATCCGCTCGATTTTTTTCAAGAGCACACGACCCGACTCGGTGAAGTAATACACCTTTCTTGGAAACACATCGCCTAGATCGGTTTTTGATATGGTCAGACCTTCGTTCTTCACATACTGAGTCACCCATTTCGCGTTCTTGTCTCCCACGTCGATCTGACCGACATAAATTTTGCCCGCCCCAAATAGTTTGACTTCCAAACGGCTTTTGATCCCGCCGCGTTTGAGGATTTCATTGATGAGGGATTCCATGGCAAACGACCCATATCGAGTCGATTCTCCCCAATAGTCATGAGCCGTCTCTTTCGGTTCCGGCAGCATGAAATGATTCATGCCGCCCACTCTGATGATCGGATCACGGATACAGGCCGAGATGCACGACCCGAGCACCGTGTAGACAATCATGGGCTCTCGACTGACAAAGAATTCTCCGGGGAGAATGGATGCAATTTCGTGAGGGAAGCGGCTGTCGCGCATCCGTCGGATATGGGAAAATTGATCGGATTCAGAGTGTGACATGTGTGGTCATCTTTCCCTCTGATAGATCGTCGGCTCCACCGACTTGAAGGGATGCTTGATCCATTGGAGACTTTCGGAATGTCCGATGAACAAATATCCGCCGGGTTTCAGGTAACGGTGAAATTTATTGATCAGTGTCTCTTGGGTCGGACGCTCAAAATAGATCATCACGTTCCGGCAGAAAATCAAATCAAGCGGGCTTTTGATGGGTAAATCGTCATCCATCAAATTGAGCCGCCGAAAGCGGATCATGGAAGCTAAGTGCGGCTTGACCTTATAGCAGCCCAGGCGGTCGCCGCGCCCACGAAGAAAATGCCGTCTCAGCATGTCTGGAGGCACGTCTCGAAATCGGTCTTCGTCATAGATGCCCGAGGCTGCCTTGGCTAAGACGCGCGTCGACAGGTCGGACGCCAAAATTTTAGAATCCCATTCCCGCGGGTTGCGAACGCCCTCGAAGAGGGTGATCGCGATCGTGTAGGGTTCTTCCCCGGTCGAGCAGGCAGACGACCAAATACGAATACGTTTCTCCGACATCAACTGGGGCAGGATCACGTCACGGAGAAAGTCGAAGTGTTTGGACTCGCGGAAAAAATCGGTCTTGTTGGTCGAAATCAGATCCAACATCCGTGTGAACTCTTCCTGCGTCGCATCTCCCGTCACTTTGTCGTAATACTGCGAAAAAGTCTCGAGTCCAAGGTCTCGCAGACGTTTGGACAACCTGGACTCCAGCAAACTTTGCTTTTGCTGATTGAGCGAGATTCCGCTCTCGTCATGGATCAACGTGCGAAAACATTCGAATTCCTTGGATGTAATCTTGTACTCCACTTGGAACGCCTCTACCTGGACCGGATATTCAGACCGCGCAACATACAGACTGCTTCTTCAAAATTCCTCGAACTCGTCACCCTTATGGCGACGGTCCTTGCCGTTGCCCGTCGTCAGGGTGACCAGTTCATGCTCTTCGGTTGATCTGGCAGAGACCACCGGTCGCTTTGTCGTCTTGAGATTGTACGCGCCCGCTGCCGGCTTGGTCGGCTGTTTGCCGGCCAGCGCACTCTCCGGCATCGCCCTCTCCGCCGCGCGTCGTGTATCAGACTGCCGGATCTGGAATACCTCCACTTGCCGCATCAATTCTTTGGCCTGTTCCTTCATGGACTGACTGGCGCTGGTCGTTTGTTCCACCAAGGCGGCATTCTGTTGGGTGGTCTCGTCCATCGACATAATGGCCTTACCCACTTGATCGATCCCACTTGCCTGCTCCTGGGAAGCCGTACTGATCTCCGCGATGATATCCGTCACTCGCTTGACGGAGCTGACGATATCCTCCAATGTCTTTCCGGATTGATTGACCAGCTCACTCCCATCCGTGACGCGCTGAATAGACTCGTTGATCAACCCTTTGATTTCCATGGCAGCCGTGGCAGAA
>CAZNBG010000175.1:0-6747 GCA_964570915.1 uncultured Nitrospira sp.
AAACGCCCCGCTGGGTCGTCACACTCCCTCTCTCGATCAACAGCGGCGTCCTCGCCACCGCAGGGAACCTGGTGTTCCACGGGGATGCGAGCGGCGAATTCTCCGGTTACGCCGCCGACTCGGGGAAGAGAATCTGGTCGGTCAAGACTGGTTCCGCCATCCAATCAGTGCCCGTCACGTATACGGTGAACGGCGAGCAGTACGTGCTGATGCCTATCGGTTTGGGAGGGGGATTCCGGCTGTTTGGGCGAGCCAGCGACATGGCAACCCTGGAATCGAAGCGCGGGCCGGCAAGCCTGCTGGCGTTCAAGCTTGGCGGCAGCGCGAGGCTTCCATCGACTCCGGCCTACATTCCCGACGTCCCGAAGCCTCCGGAACAGGCCGCCAGCCCGGAAACGATTCAGCGGGGCGCGCGCGTCTACACCAAGTTCTTCTGCCACAAGTGTCACTCGCCTGAAGCCGATGGACACAAGGGTGGTCGCTCCGCACAAGGAAGAGCTGCCTACGGTGCGCGCATCGTCGAACCTGCTCTCTCTTTGACAGTGAAAAACCCGCTGTGCTAAATTCGCCGGACTTTTGAGATCTCCATACCCTTCTCCATCTACCTTATTCTGAGGAACGAACGTATGACCGCAACGAATGCGCATGTAATTGTCGTCGTAGGTGCCGGGCCGGCAGGAATGGCTGTTGCCGGAACATTGGCCGAGGCCGGCCATGAAGTCATTATTCTTAACCGCGACATTAAGTTCGGCGGACTCGCGGAATATGGAATTTTCCCCTCCAAGCTCAAACTCCGTGGAGGCCTCAAGAAGCAATATTGGGATTTGCTGGAACGACCGAACGTGCACTATTGGGGGAATGTCACGATCGGACACGGCAAGGATTTGACTGTCGAGGATGTGCGAGGGCTCGGGGCCAGTGCAGTGGTGTTCACGATTGGGGCGCAGGGGACCAAAGCCATCGGAGTGGAAGGGGATTCAGCCAAAGGCGTGTATCACGCGAAAGACGTCGTCTATCACTTCAATCGGTTGCCGGGTTTCGGCGATCGGCCGTTTGACATGGGTAAGCATGTCGCGGTGATCGGGGCGGGAGATGTCATGGTTGATATCGCCCATTGGCTCACCCGCTATAAGAAGGTGGAGCGCGTGACGGCCATTGTGCGTCGCGGTCCGGTCGAGCGCAAATACAATCCCAAAGAGATTCGAGCAGTGTGTGCAAATATGGATCTTGAAGGCATTCAGAAAGAGTTCACGCGCATCAAGGATCGCATGGCAGCGGTCGGACAGAAGGCCGATGACGTCTTTACGGGGCTCACCGGCGAATTCACGAAGTGTGAACCGAAGGTCAGTGAAACGAAAATGGGATTCCAATTCCTGGCCTCGCCCAAGCGGATTCTTGTCGATGGCAATAACCATGTGCGCGGTCTTGAAATGGAAGACAATCGGCTCGATCCCAAGGGTGACGACACGGTGGCGGTCGGGCTGAAGCAATACTATGAATTTCCCTGCGATGCCGTCGTATTTGCGGTCGGCGACAAGGTCGATGAAACCGTCGGGCTTCCCTATAAAGGAGGCCTCTTCGTCACAAACCCCAATAAGACGGGAAATGACCCGGATGACGCGCTGTTTCAGGCCTACGACGAAGCTGCCGGAAAAGTGGTCGAAGGAGTGTTCCTCGCAGGGTGGGCCAGGAAAGCCAGCGAAGGTCTCGTCGGTGTGGCTAAGCGGGATGGCGACTGGTGTGCGGAAGTCGTGGAGCGGTATCTTACGACGAAAACAGCCGGTGACCAGGTCAAGGGCGTACTGGACAAGCTGCACCACATCTTGAAATCCAAGAAGAGTCAGCCGATCGATGTGAAGGGGCTGCGGAAACTTGAACTCGCGGAAAAAGCCCGCACGAGTGGGTCGGACTATATCGGAGAGTTCAAATATGCGAGTAACAGGGATATGATCGGACTGATCGAGACGGGCAGAGTATAGCGGTTGCCGCGCGCGCGTTTTTTAGCCATCTCCCCACTTCAGTTTTTCACGCAGCATCTCATAATAATGGCTTTCCGGAAACCGGATCAGCTTGGTCCGGTTTTCGGAAGCCACCACCACCGCCGTATCACCCTGCGTCATCGCTACGCCGACTTGGCCGTCGAGTGTCGCCATCGCCCCGTCGTCTCTGCTCGTTAACGTCACGTCGATTTCGACATTTCCAGGCACGATCAGCGGGCGATGAGTCAGTGTGTGCGGGCTGATCGGCGTCAGGATCAAGGATTGGACTGCCGGGTTGATGATAGGGCCTCCGGCCGACAGGGAATAGGCTGTAGAGCCTGTCGGTGTGCTGACGATTAAGCCGTCCGCCCGCAAGTTCGTGACAAATTGCCCCTGAATGGCGATACGCAATTCGATCATACGGGCCAGGGTGCCTTTGCTGATGACGATGTCGTTGAGCATGATGCTCCGCGCGACCGTTTCTCCATGGCGATGGACATGCGTCTGCAACATGAGCCGTTCATCGAGGACGTAATCGTTGGTGAAGACGCGCTCAAGCGACGGATAGAGATTATCCAGCCGCACCTCCGTTAAAAATCCGAGGCCACCCATGTTGACGCCCAGGATGGGAATGCTGCGTTCCGCTGCCAGCCGGGCGGCATTGAGGATCGTGCCGTCGCCGCCCAAGACAAGCAGCACGTCGGCTTTCCCCGCCAACTGGGTTTTTTGAATTCCACCTGATTCACTCAACAATGCCGCGGAGGTTGTATCAAGCAGAACGGTGATGTTGCGCGCGCGAAGCCAGGTGACGACTCCGTGTAATGTGGATGTGACCTCGGGAAACTTGGGTTTTGTCAAAATTCCGATGTTCTTGCTTTTCATAAAGGCTGGGGGGTAATTGGGAAAATGGTCCGGAATTCTATCGGGACGATTCCGCACTGTCAACGCGTCGAGGAGAGTGTGCGTGTGGTGAAAAAGCAGTGCAAGTGGTTCTCCCGACATCGGGGCTGCGCCGCTTTTCCGCTCAATCTTGACTCTCATAGGTCCTGTGGTTAAACTGAGACCAAGTTTTTCCACGAGTTGGATCGACACGGGCCGTACGTTCATCCAGGGGGAGGAGATAGGATGTTCGAACGATTCACGGACAAAGGTCGTAAAATCATCATCCTTGCGCGTGAGGAAGCCGAGCGCCACCAGAACGACTATCTGGGGACCGAACATCTCGTCTTGGCGATTCTCCGTGAGTCTGACGGCATCGCGTTGATGATCTTGAAGAAAATGGGTCTCTCTACGGAGCAAATCCGATTGGAAATTGAACGGAATTTGCCTGGCGGGGGAACAACGATGACGTTTGGGGAAATCCCCTTCAGCCCACGGGTGAAAAAGGTCATTGAGTATGGAGTCGAAGAGGCGCGGCTGCTCGGGCATAATCACATTGGCAGCGAGCATCTCTTATTGGGACTATTGCGGGAAGAAGAAGGAATCGGAGGGAAAATCCTCCGGAGCCTGGGCGCGAATCTTCTCACAGCCCGTCAATTGACGGTAACATTCTTGAGAAAGTCTGCTCCACGTGAGCGGGATCGGAAGAGCAATACCCCTGCATTGGATGAATTCGGGCGTGATCTGACTCAGCTGGCACAAGAAGGTCAGTTGGATCCTGTGATCGGCCGGTCCGACGAAATTGAACGTGTTCTTCAAATCCTCAGCAGGCGGAGCAAGAACAACCCCGTGCTCATCGGCGAGTCCGGTGTCGGGAAGACTGCCATCGTCGAGGGGCTTGCCCAACGGATCGTGCAGTCGGAGGTTCCCGACAATCTGCTTTCACGACGGGTCATTGCGTTGGACCTCGGCTCGCTTGTCGCCGGTACAAAATACCGCGGCCAATTTGAAGAGCGGCTCAAGGTCGTCATGAAGGAGATTGTGCAGGCCGGCAACATCATCATCTTCATCGACGAATTGCACACACTGGTCGGCGCCGGCGCCGCGGAAGGTTCGATCGATGCCTCCAATATGCTCAAGCCGGCGCTCTCCCGAGGGGAGATCCAGTGCATCGGCGCAACCACGTTAGATGAATACCGGAAGCATATTGAAAAAGACGGCGCTTTAAAGCGCCGGTTCCAGCCGATCCACGTGCAGCCGCCCAGTATCGACGAAACCATCCAGATTATCCATGGGCTGCGGGATCGTTACGAGGAACATCATGGTGTCGAGATCACAGAGGACGCCATCGTCGAAGCCGTCAAACTGTCGGATCGGTACATTACCGACCGGTTTTTGCCTGATAAGGCGATTGATCTGATCGATGAAACCGGCTCGCGCGCGAAACTGCAAACGTACGCGCTGCCTTCCGAACTGAAAGCGATGGAGCAGGAGCTTAAGAAGGTCTCGCGAGAGAAAGAAGTGTCGATTTCGATGCAGAATTTCGAAGAGGCTGTGCGGCATCGTGAAGAAGAGGAGCGGCTTCGCAAGCTGTTGGATGAGTCCAAGCGGGAGTGGAAGAAGAATCAGGAGAAGAACAAGCCGGTGATCGGAAAGGAAGACGTGGCCTACGTGGTATCCAAGATGACCGGCATTCCGCTCTTCAAGCTTGAGGAAGAGGAATCCAATAAGCTGTTGCGGATGGAAGAATTCCTCCACAAGCGGGTGATCGGCCAAAATGAAGCAATCTCTGCAGTCGCACGCGCCATTCGCCGGTCACGCGCAGGTTTGAAGGAAACGAAGAAACCCATCGGTTCGTTTATCTTCATGGGGCCGACCGGCGTCGGAAAGACTGAGTTGGCGCGAACGTTGGCGGAGTTCCTCTTTAACAGCGAAGATGCCCTGATCCGGGTGGATATGTCCGAGTATCAGGAGAAATTCACCAGTTCGAGGCTTTTCGGCGCACCTCCAGGCTACGTTGGGTACGAGGAAGGAGGCCAGCTGACTGAAAAAGTCCGCCGCCGGCCGTATTCAGTTGTCTTGTTCGACGAGATTGAAAAGGCACATCCGGACGTCTTCAACGTGCTGCTGCAAGTCTTGGACGATGGCGTGCTGACCGACAGTCTCGGCCGCAAGGTGGACTTCAAGAATACTGTCGTTATCATGACGTCCAATATCGGCACCAAGAACATTCAGAAGGGCGTCTCACTGGGCTTCCAGAGTACTGAGGGAGAAGCCGCCCGCCGAAAGAAGGAAGAAGTGATCGGTGAGCTGCGGAAATCATTCAGTCCGGAGTTCTTGAACCGGATCGATGAAATTGTGATCTTTCATCAGTTGGAGAAAGAACAGCTCTACAGCATTCTTGATATTCTCATTCGCGAGCTCAATCTGCGTTTGTTGGAGAAGGGGATCGAGATCGAGGTCGATGATGAAGTCAAACAGTGGCTCATCAAAGAAGGATATGAGCCGCTCTATGGGGCCAGGCCGATGCGCAGGGCGATTCAGCGTGCGATCGGCGATCCGCTCTCCGATGAACTCATCAGGGGACGGTTCAAAGACAGCCGCAAAGTCAAAGTGGTACTGCGCGACGGCGCCCCAGCCTTTATCGAACAGGAAGCGATGGCGGGTGTGTAGCCATCGCGCGTCATCGGCAACCAGTGGTCGCCACGCCCCCTGCGGCTGACAGCCGCAGGGGGCGTGGTGTTTTCAGCAGGCATTAAGATATTCTTTCGTCCATGATGCATTCCCACATACGTGATTTACCCATCAGTGTGATGTGCTTACAGAAGCCAATTCTCGGGGTCGAATCATCGTGTGATGAAACGGCCGCCGCCGTTCTGTCCCAGGACGGTTCAGTGCTCTCGAATGTGGTGGCGTCTCAAACGGCTGTTCATTCGAAATTCGGCGGTGTTGTGCCGGAACTGGCAGCCCGAGCCCATCTCAGCCAGATTGATGGTGTGGTCATGGATGCGCTGAGTCAGGCGCGTCTGTCCATGCACGATCTTGGCGCGATTGCCGTCACCACAGGGCCTGGATTGGCTGGCGCGCTGTTGGTCGGGGTGAATTATGCCAAAGCATTGAGCTACGGACTGAGTATTCCCCTCATCGGGGTGAATCATTTGGAAGGGCACATTGCTTCAGCGTGGCTGGCCGATCCAACTTTTCCGTTGCCATGTGTCGTGCTCGTCGTGTCGGGTGGGCATACGCATTTGTATCGGCGGGAACAGAATGGACAATGTCTCATGCTCGGCTGCACCAGAGACGATGCCGCGGGAGAGGCGTTTGACAAGGGTGCGCAGATGCTGGGGCTGGAGTTTCCAGGAGGGCCGGCGATCGACCGACTTGCTCGACAGGGCGATGCCAAGGCGATTCCGTTCCCACGTTTCCATCAACGGAAGACCAGCTTGGAGTTCAGTTTCAGTGGGCTCAAGACCGCATTACTGTATACCCTGCGCAAGATGGACGATCACGCGCGAGCAGAGAAAATGGCCGATCTGGCTGCCGGCTATCAGGAGGCCATTGTGCAGGTGTTGGTTACCAAGGCCTTTGCGGCTCTTGACCACACAGGGATCTGCGCGCTGGGGGTGGGGGGAGGGGTCGTGGGTGAAACGCGACTGGGGGTCGTCCTGGGCGTGGTGCGGCCAGGTGGAGAGCAGGTAGTAGTTGATCGCCGGGCGGCACGTGGCGCAGCCGTTGGGCGTCTGCCATTCGAGGAACGCGTGCACCGCCGGGATCGACAGGAGCTCGTGCTGGCGAATGGCGTCGCGAACTTCCTGGTGCGTTCGATCGGTGCAGCCGCACAGCGCCTTCTTCTTCGGCGTGGCGGAGTAGTCGCCGCCAGCGGTGAACA
>CAZNBG010000176.1:0-6726 GCA_964570915.1 uncultured Nitrospira sp.
TGTCGAGCCGAAGGCTGGTACGATTTGAGTGCCGACTCTGATAAATAGCGGGATCTGACGAGAAACGTGATCGAGAGCACTCCTGACCGCCACATGCCCAGCGCGTACAGCATCGGCCTGGAGAAGTGAGTCGGCATCGTGAACAAGGACCACGGGTGACGCGACACGAAGCGCTTCCAGCATGAGCGCATCGCTTGCGGCTCCGCCGCGTTGAGCTGGACTCGCGTGATCCAGTCGATGGTCGATGCCGATGGCGGCGGCACCGGCCTCATGTATGGCAACAATCAGCTGTGCCAGGATGGCGCGGTCCCAAGGGCCGGCTCCAAAGCGCTCCTCACTGGCTGAGTCCCGAACAAGAATGACCAAAGAGGGATTCACGCCGAGGGGCGTGCGGTGGCGAAGCCAGGTGTCGTAGGCGGTGTAATCCAGGGCTGTAAAGGTCGCAGGGGCGGCGGACCACAGTGTTGCAGAAAGCAGCAGAGCCAGGAGGCCTATGCCCAGCGCTTGTAGCGGAACAGACGCGAGAAACAGGCGCCAAAGTCTATGAGGATCATGCATATGACTAGTGGATACCCAGCTCATCGCGCAAGGCCTGTGCTTCTTGCTTTGGGATACCTTTGAGGGTCGCCTTTGCTCTTGGAATGTCCGCTTCGACCCCGAGTCCTTTGGCATAGATGCGAGTCAACGCTTTCTTCGCCGGGATGAACCCATCGGATGAGGTGGATTCGAAACAGGTCAGAATCTTCTTGTCAAACGGCTTTAGGTATTGGTCCCATCCACTTTCATAGAGTGTGGCCAGTTCAGTCTGAGCCTCTTCGCTCAGCGCCACACATTCCTTCAACAGCACCGGAATGGCGTCCTCCGTCCGACTCTGCTCAAGGAGGACCTTTCCCAACGATTGCTGTTCAGTCGGACGACTGATATCCGGAAAGTCGTTCCATAGTCTGTTTCGGTAGGCCTGCAAGGCTTTCTGCCATTCGGTTCGGCGCTGTTTTGTCGCCTCCGAGGACAGCGCCTGGCGTCTTGCCTTGGACAACGAATCGGCGGCGGTCTGTTGGCCGAGATCGACGGCTTGCATCCACCAGAAAACCGCCAGTTCCAGGTTCTTCTCGACTCCCTGTCCGCTCTGGTAGGCGTTGCCGAGGAACAACCGAGCCTGCGCCACTCCACCGACTGCCGCCGTCTCAAAATGTTGCGCGGCTTCTCGCGGTTGCCCTGTAACTCTCAGCAGCAGCGCTAAACGATAGTGTGCGTCGGGGAAGGAGGGATGCAGTTCAAGTGCCCGTCGATAGGACTGAACAGCGGCGGTCAGATTGCCGAGTGAGTACTGGACATTTCCCAGGCTGTAATGAGTATGAGGCATAGTCGGTTCCAGCTTGACAGCCTCTGTGAGGGCAGAGGCCGCTGCACGCCAGTCTTGTTTCGCCGTGAGCAGGAGGCCAAGTTGGAGATGCGCATTCCCGTCATCCTGCTGCAGCCTGATGGCGGAGCGACATTCTTCGATGGCGGCGTCGAGGTCGCCGAGACGAAGAAGAGCCTCGGCTAACTTCAACCGGTACTCCGGGACGTCCGGTAAATGGCGAACCGCCCGCCGCAACGTATCGAGCGCGGTCACCGCATCAGGTCGTTCGTTGAACCCAAGCCCGGGGACCGGTCCTGACGACTCAGCTGCGTCGCCATCGGCTGATGGGGTATGCTCTCCTGATGAATGAGAAAAAGCAGGAAGCGGCGAGCATACAAGCGCGGCGACGGTGAGGGGTAACAGTATCGATCGGGGACGCATCGAACAACTTTCATTCGTGAATGAGCGAGGCACAAGAATCCTTAATTATACCATCCGAGGAGAGACAGCACGAAGGGGCTCTACCCGATCATGCGAAGGGCATGCGCCAGGCGGTCGATGGTGTTTTGAAGAACCGATCCTGAGAGAAGGACGGACCTATGTGGCACCCGCCAGACCGGTTCCATGGCGGCCGGATCATCGGCAAGCCGCGGGATCACATGCCAATGGATGTGAGGGACCTGGTTGCCGAGAAGTTCATAGTTCATTTTCCTGGCTTGATAAACTTCGGCTAAGGTCATGGCCACACGATTCACCTCTTCGATCAGCTGAAAGCGCTCGGTGGATGCCAGCTGAAACAGCTCGGTGGCGTGGCGCTGAAAGACCACAACAGTCCATCCTGGGAAAAATTGGTCATCGTGGAGATAGACCTTGGACAACCCGAGATCTGTGATGAGATGGTCCTGTCGCGGCCAGCTTCCCATGCACGCGTTGCAAGTCGTGTCTTTCATGGCTGATTAGCTTTGCGCCACTCCGCTTCTGTCAGGACACCCTTCTTGATAGGAGCTGAATCAGCTTATCGACCGTATTGCGATTGGCGGCCGCAGATGACTCGACGGCCGGAGAGACGGGAGCTGCCGGAGCTTCTACACGCTTTGGTTCTGGAGGGGGCCGTTTCCGTCCCAACACTCTGAATGTCGGGGTGAAGACCGCCACATAGTCTCGATTCCTGAGCCGAACTACGGCGGGGAGACTATCGGTTTGTGGCGCGAGGTCCGGTGCGGTCCCTGTTGGGATGTGAAAGTATGGCTTTCCGTCTTCGGTATGGCCGTCTTGGCCCAACACGTCAAACCGTTTCAGGAAAGATTCTCCCGTAAGCCCCTCTCGGTCTTCGCCGGCCAAGTTGGTGATTTTATCAACGAAAAGCACCAAAGGGTTGACGGTGATCGCAGCCGGGGAGAGGTTCCTGACACTTAAGTCATATGAGGATTCGCTGATGAAGTTGTCACGACTCTTCAACGTCACAATCGCCTGAACTTTCCCCGTGAGATCTGTGAGTTGATCGAGAGACCCTGCAACACTCATCTCCGCCTTCGAGAGGGTGAGCACTCCAGCAAGGAGGGAGTATATTCCAAGCCAAATCATCATGATCGCGGTATCATCCCAACGTCATTGGTCACATGGCAGCATAGCAAACTTAGCCATGTTCGGCGAGCAATCACGCGCATGCCGCCTTGACACACCATTTCGACCGACGATATTCTTCGCGCCGGTTTGCGAGGTGCTATAGGCTCGATCAACTATGACTGTGTCAGCTCCTTACCGATCGAAAGTCCCGGCGGAGATCTCGCGCTCGCTCGTGAATGCCCTTATGAAACTCTACGACTATCCGCATCCTTTCAAGCGGAGGCGGGTCATTCGCGGTTATGATCGACCACATGCCGTGCGGACGGCAACGATGTGTGTTGCGGCCGCTAAACGCTTAGGACATCCCCACGCTCGAGTCCAGCTCTATCACATTGCCTGTCTTTTGCACGACCTCGGCCGTGCCGGCCTCGATCGGCAACTCTTTGGAACGATTTGGTCTTGGGCCAAGCAACGGGATATTCCAACGAGGCCGCGTGAATGGCGGGCCATCCATCCGGAGACGGCGTATGGCCGAGAAACAGAAGCGTTTGTTTCCTTGTATCGCCAGGATCTTGTGGCCTCCGGGGTGTCGATGGATACGTGGGCGATCGAACAGATCGAGATGCGGCTGGGCTATGCCCGACGTCTTGCCAGGCGATTGCGGGCGTTGAAGCCGACGCTCAAAAAACTTGGTGTCGCCTGGCAGCCTTGGATGCGGCAGGTGATGTTGTATTACTATTACCCGGAACGGCTGGCGAAGGCAAAAGCCTGGGTGAAGCAATTGGCCGAGATTCTCGTCGCCTGCGAACAATTTGAGGCCTATAGCAATCAGCGTCGGGGGCGCGATTATTATGCGCGGAACAAGGAGAGCTTGTCGGAGGCTTTTGCGTATCTCGACAAGTTGGAGCGGGAAGGCATCCTCAGTAGCGAGGTCCTCCACGTTGTGCGGTCGCTGACGGCGGAAGGTACGTTCGATGCCGTTCTGGAGGAGGCGCGCGGCGAACCCCTAACGCGGAACGACCGCCGTTACCTTCGGAATCTCATGGGCGGGAAAACCTGATGACTGTCCAAACGGTTCCGCTGACCATTCGCATGGCGGGTGGCACGCAGCTCGAGAACATCACGACATCCGTTGCCGATGCCGTGGCCGGGTCGAATCTCCGCACCGGGATCGTAACGATCTTCGTCAAGCATACGACTGCCTCCGTCATGATTATCGAGGATGAACCGGGGATTCGCGCCGACACGAAAACGTTTTGGGACCGCCTCATCCCTTCCGATCCTCGTTGGCAGCATAACACCGTCAATCCTGGGGAAGACAACGGCCACAGCCACCTTCGAGGGCAACTCCAGGGGCCTTCCATCACCATTCCGTTCACGGCCGGCGCGCTTCTGCTGGGAACCTGGCAACAAATCGTGCTGGTTGATTTTGACACCCGCGCCAGAACGCGCGAACTTGTTGTACAGGTCCTGGGTGAGTAACAACATCCAATCCATCGCGCTTCTTCTCACCACAGCCATGCTCTGCTCCTCGGTCGATGCCGCAGAATGGGGCAAGCCGCTTGGCGCTCTCTATGACGGCCCGGAAGGCAAGCCACGCCCGGTGACACCTTCAACCGCGGAACTCAGCGCTGATGAACGGTCGACCATTGGGGTATTTGAGCGAGCGGCCAGATCCGTCCTTTTCATCGCCAATACGGCGATCCAACAGGACGTCTGGTCGCTCAACGTCATGGAAGTGCCGCAGGGGTCGGGATCCGGTTTTGTGTGGAGCAAGCAGGGTCACATCGTCACCAACTTCCACGTCATCTATGGCGCCGATACGATCAAAGTCACCTTGGCCGATCGAAGCGAACACCAGGCCAGGCTGGTCGGCGCCGATCCCGATCACGATCTGGCGGTGTTGCAAATTCAGGTGCCGGATGGTCACCTCGAGCCGTTGGCCATCGGTTCTTCTCATGACTTGCGCGTCGGGCAAAAGGTGCTTGCGATCGGAAATCCCTTCGGGCTCGATCATACCCTGACGACCGGGATCGTGAGTGCGTTGGGACGGACGATCAAGTCGCTGTCCAACCGGACGATCGAGGGGGTGATCCAAACCGATGCGGCGATCAATCCCGGCAACTCGGGCGGACCGTTACTGGACAGCGCCGGTCGGTTGATCGGCGTGAATACGCAAATCGTCAGCCCGAGTGGAGCCTATGCTGGAATTGGTTTCGCGGTTCCAGCCGATACGGTGAACCGCATCGTTCCGGAACTTATCAAGCACGGAAAGCTCATCCGTCCCGGGTTGGGCGTTTCTCTTGTGCCGGACGCGATCGCGAAGCGATGGGGAATCAAGGGATTGATTATCGGGAAGGTGACGCGCGGTGGTGCGGCCGACCGCGCAGGCCTCAAGGGGGCACGCGAAACCATGATCGGGCAGATCCAACTTGGCGACATCGTCGTATCGGTTGCGGGAAAGCCGGTCGCCACCACTGATGATCTGATGGATGTGATGGAAGCGCACAAAGTTGGCGACCAGGTGAGCGTGGAGATTGTACGCGGGAATCGGCGTGAAAAGGTTTCGGTGATCCTGCAGGCCGTCAATTAGTATGACGGCATTTCAAGACATGCGTATGGTAGGATCACCGAGTCGAGTTTTGTGGAGGACCACCCCATGAGTGATCGCAGGTCTCCCGATCCGGAGGTACCAAACGATCAGCGCGATGAACTGTCGTTGAAGATCGGGCCCGATCCGATCGAGTTGATCGAGCAGTGTTTGGCTTCCTTTCCCGACGGTGATCCGAGACAGAGGCTGTTGTATAAGCTGCGTCATGCCGTCATGCTCTCTCAAACCACCAGCCAGCAGCGTGAGCTGGAATTCAAAAAAGTGAGCGAGGTCGTCGCCAAGCTGACGGCACCGGCGAATCGTATCGGTACCTTGCTTGATGTTCCAGGGGAGGGGCTCGCACGCATCGTCGTCGGTGGAGCTGAGTATTATGCCAACGTGGATCCTCGCGTCTCGCAGTCTGACCTCAAAATCGGAACCCAAATTCTCGTCAACGAAGCCTACGCGGTCATCAAAACCCTGGGGTACGATCGAAACGGCCCTATCTTGAAACTGACGGAAGCCATGCCCGACGGTCGATTGCGGTTTGAACAGGAGATGGGCCGGCAATCATTGATCTTACCACGGTCCACCGATCTTATCCGCGTGGACCTCAAGGCGGGCGATGAGGTTCGCATCGACCCCAGCCATCGCGTGGCGATCGAAAAAATGGAGGATCGCAAGGCAAGTCAGCATCTCCTCGAGGAGGCCCCTGCGGTCACATGGGAGCAAATCGGTGGGCAGCACGAGGCGATCGCCGCCATCAGAAAGGCGATCGAGTACCCCCTGTTGCACGCCGAGACATTCGAACGATTCAAATTCTCCCAACCGAAGGGTTTTCTTCTCTATGGCCCGCCCGGATGTGGGAAGACGCTCATTGGGCAAGCGGCAGCGGGCAGTCTTGCCAAACTGGTCGGCGAATCCACAGCGCAGCGTGCTGCTGATATGGACAAGCGTCCACCGGTGACGAGCGGAGCATTTCTTCACGTAAAAGGGCCGGAAATCCTCAACATGTGGCTTGGGGAGTCGGAGCGGATGGTCCGCGACCTCTTTGACCAGGCGCGTGCGCGGCGTCAAGACGGCGCTTTGCCGTTTATTTTTATCGATGAAGCCGAGTCGATTTTGGGCACGCGGCGTGCGATGCGGTCCTTCAATATCTCGAACACGCTCGTCCCGATGTTTTGTAGTGAAATGGACGGGATCGAGTCGCTGCAGGATGTGGTCATTA
>CAZNBG010000177.1:0-2398 GCA_964570915.1 uncultured Nitrospira sp.
TGCACAAGGAGCAGTTGCAGCGGCGCAACGTCTAGTGGAATTATTTAGTACTGATGAGGAGAAGATTCAGACAAGTGGCCGTGCGGCGGGGTCGGCGCTTCGTGTCCATTCTGCGCTTCGCGAACGACCGATCATTTCCCTTACAGATATATGCCGCCGCACAGGGCTTTCGTTCCCAGCAGCAACAAACGGCATGGCATTGCTTCAAAAGCTGGGGGCCATTCGCGAGCTGACCGGCCGACAGCGAAACAGGCTCTTCGCCTATGATCGCTATTTACAGATTCTCAGCGAGGGCACAGAACCGTTGTCTCCCTGAGTGCGCAGAAGTGAAGATCTGATTTTCGACTCCACTTTGAAGGTATAAGTCATGAAGCTCACACGATCCGCCATCGAACGGTTGAAAGCGTTGATTCTCGAGCATCCGGATGACCCCGTCGTCCGTGTGCAGGTGAGGGATGTGGATGAACAGCGGCTCGCCTTCAGTATCACGCTGGAGGACCAGGTTCTGCCTGATGATGAAGCGCAGACCATCGATGGCGTGACCGTGGCAGTTCCCACCGCTAGCGCGGTTCGCATGAGCGGCATTATCATGGATTACCAGGACCCTGGGGGCTTCAAATTCCTCCACACCGATGATCCAAACGATCTCCGGCTCGATCTCATCAACTTGAACTGATTCCACACGTACTCGGGTTCGAAGGCATCCATTCTACAGCTTGTAACTTCTCCATCAGTTCCTATGCATCCCTTTATGACGGATCCTCTCCTCACGCATTGCACCGTCCTTCGAATCCCTTCTAGAATACAGCACTTGAAAAGTGTCGGCTCTTTCGGTGTTCCGGATCGTAAACGATGCCGTCCAACGATGATCACAAGACCGAGTCCGCTCGCGCCGGCGCTCGCCGCATTATCGAGCAGGCCCCAAAAGTATTGGCTGGTTTGTTTGGGGTTAGCGGCGTGGCGTATCTTTCGGGGTCCATTTATACGAGATCATATTTTTCAGAATTTGGGGCCTCGTGGATATTAGATGAAGTTCCGACGGCGATCTACTTCAGTCAAAGCTGGATTCCGCTGCTCCTGATTCTCCTCTTCGGATACCTGGCCACCACGAACCTGGCTGTGATCGAGAGCCATGGCGATCTGACAGCGACCAAACGATTCAAGGTCTCCGTCACGGTCGTCCAGTATGGTCCATGGTTTTTGGTCGGGCTCGTGGCGGTCACCACACTGCTCACCACATTCGATTCCATCACCCCTGCTATCGTCCTGTCAGTCGTGGCCGTAACCCTTATTCTATTAGTGTTTAGTTCGGCACTCGAACTCCTCGTCATGCGGTTCAGCCAAGCGGACCGGCGCATTGATCCGTCAATGGCATATCTTTCGCTTGTCGTGATTGCCGCCGGTCTGTATGTGGTCCCTACGCAGCTGGGGATGAACTGGGCACGGGTCGATAAGCAGGCCTCGTCCGCTCTACTCAACGTGTATCTTCGCGGTGATGAACGCACCGAATACAAACTTCTTTTCTCGGTCGGTGAGCGGTTGTATATCTTTCCCACCAGATATGAAGGGAAATATCCTCCGGTGAAGCCTGCGGCAGCAGCCAATGTCACATTCATCCCGCTTGAGAGCAAAACCGACTGACGTCATACGCAGCGGCTATCTCCGCGAAGATTCCATTCAATCAATTGGGTCCTGCACTTGCAGTTCGTGCTATCCACGCGGTAAACACACACCAAGTGCTGCATAATGCGCCAGGTCGTGTGACCTGCTGTGGCACTTTAGGACAGACAACGTGGTGGGAGCCGGGTCATGACTGAAGATTGGGGCGCGATCCTCGTCGTCGATGACGATGCAGATATGCGCGAATTGGCTCATGACATGCTGCAAGACCGTGGTCATCACGTCACCACGGCCGGAAGCGGAGATGAAGCCCTGAAACGATTGGCGGAAGGGGACTATGCGGCCGTCCTCACGGACCTTCGCATGAAAGGCATGGAGGGGTTGGAATTGCTGGCCCAAATCAAACGCCGAGATCCCGATATCAGTGTCATCCTCATGACGGCATTCGGATCGGTGGAAACGGCCGTCGAAGCGATGAAACACGGAGCGAGTGATTATCTCACGAAGCCTGTCAGGAAGGATGAGTTGATCCGCGTGGTCGAGCGCGTCATTCGAGAGGCATCCTTGCGGCGGGAAGTGAGCCGCCTTAGAAAAGAAGTCCGCAAGGAGTACAGCTTCCACCAGATTTTGGGAAAGAGCAAAGCGATCCAAGGGGTCTTTGATCTCATTCGCCGTGTGGCCGATAGTCCGACCAATGTCCTGATCACGGGAGAGAGTGGGACCGGTAAGGAATTGGTAGCCAAACCCATACACTACAATAGCGACCCCAATGACGCGC
>CAZNBG010000177.1:2408-6702 GCA_964570915.1 uncultured Nitrospira sp.
CGTTTATTCCCGTCAATTGTGCGGCGATTCCTGAACAGCTGTTGGAGAGTGAACTGTTCGGGCATATGCGGGGAGCCTTTACCGATGCCAAGATGGACAAGCGAGGGTTGTTTGAAGAGGCGCAGAAGGGCACGTTGTTTCTCGATGAGATCAGTGAGCTGCCGCTGATGCTGCAGGCCAAGATTCTTCGCGCGATTCAGGAAAAGGAAATCAGGCGGGTGGGCGCGACGAAGCCGATCTCGGTGGATGTGCGGATCATCGCCGCCACCAATCTGAATCTCAGCGAAGAAGTAAAGAGTAAGCGGTTCCGGGAGGACCTGTACTATCGGCTCAACGTCATCGAGCTCAAACTGCCGCCCTTACGGGAGCGGCGCGAGGACATTCCGCTTTTAGTCGATGCCTTTCTGAAAAAGTGCGGCGACGCCCGCGGGAAAGAGGTCAAGGGCGTGAGCGAGGCCGCGCTGGCCATGCTGATGGACTATACCTGGCCCGGCAACGTGCGGGAGCTGGAGAACGTCATCGAACGGGCGGTGACGCTCAGCCGCGGCGAGAAGATTTCACCCGATGATTTGCCCTCGGCGGTGCAGGGAGCGCGCGGCGAGCGTCGCGTGCTGGACGAAGCGGCCGAAAAGTCCCTGCCCTTGCATGAGCTCGAGAAGGAGTACATCAAGAAGATTCTCGAGAAGTCCGGCGGCAACAAATACCAGACCGCTCATACCCTTGGCATCGATCGCAAGACCTTGTATCGTAAACTCGCCGAAATCGAGGGCAAGACTCATCCAGAAGAATGACGGTTTCTTCAAGTCACCGAGCCGGGTTGAGACCGCATGCACATTGGGGATAGTAACACGGTGCGTGCGATGTTGTTGGTTATGCCCCTCCTCGTGGGAATGGTCGAAGTCCTCGTGCGTCTAACGGATTCGGCACGAAAGATCATACCCATGTCACAATCATTGTGGTCGTTCCATGCTTGCGTGTTGCGGGGAAACTTCTCTGGACACGCGGATCCATTGACCAACCCTCTTTGAAGGAACAGGTGATGGAGGGACCACCGACTAGATCGTTTGCGGATGGCACGCGCTCCGAAGCCGACCGACCGAAGGCAGAGGAGCAGCTCCTGATCAGCCGACTGAGGCTGGAAGGCATCATCGAATCCGCAATGGATGCAATCATCACCGTGGACGAGGATCAGAGGATCCTGTTGTTCAACCGCGCGGCGGAACAGATGTTCGTCTGTTCTATCCGAGAGGCGATCGGGCAGCCGCTCGATCGATTCTTGCCCGCACGGTTCCGCGAAGCCCATTGCCACCATATTCGTGCATTTGGGCAGTCTGGTGTGACCAGCCGAAAAATGGGTCAATTGGGAACGGTGATGGGGCTCCGTTCGAACGGACAAGAGTTCCCGATTGAAGCCGCCATTTCCCACATGGAGGTAGAGCGGAAGAAATACTATACCGTCATTCTCCGAGACATCACCGAGCGCAAGCAGGCCGAGGAAGATCTCAGGGAGAGCCAGCGACAACTCAGCACTCTGATCGGCAATCTTCCGGGATTCGTGTATCGCTGCCGAAATGACCGGGATCGGTCATTTACCTATCTCAGCGAGGGGGCATCCGATTTGACCGGTTACACCGTCGGAGAATTCCTCCAACAGCGGACCGTCTCATACAGTGACACAATACATGCAGGCGACCGTGAGCGAGTCTGGCAGGAGGTTCAAGAAGCCGTCACGCGACATGGTCCGTTCGAGACAACCTACCGAATCCTGACCAAATCGGGAGAGGTGAAGTCAGTCTGGGAAAGGGGCGAAGGGATTTTCGCACCGGACGGCGCACTCAGTTACCTGGAAGGGTTCGTCACCGACGTGACCGAACGCAAGCGAGCCGAGCATCTGCTTCGCCAAAGCGAAGAACGCTACCGGCGTCTGATCGCCGTCTCACCCTATGCGATCTTTGTGAGCCGGGGCGACCGCGTCATTTTTGCGAACGACCAGGCTATCAAGCTGTTCGGCGCGGTGAAGGCCGGTGAGATTTTGGAAAGACCACTCCTGAATCTCTTTCATCCCGAATATCACGACGTGCTGAGAGCGTGGATTCACGAATTGCTGGAAGGCAGGTCACTGGTTCCGGTGGTCGAGGAGAAAATCTTGCGGCTGGATGGAATGCCGATCGATGTCGAGGTCAGCGCGGCCCGGTTAGTGGATGAGGAAGGGCCGGCCATCTTGGTCATGCTCCGAGACATCAGCGAACGGAAGCGGCTACAGGACCAATTGCGCAAGACCGAGCGGGTTGCCGAACTTGGCACACTGGCGTCCGGCATGGCCCACGAGATCGGGACGCCGATGAACGTCATTCTCGGCCGTGCCGAGTATTTGATCGACCGTGTCACGGAGCAGCCGGTCAAGAAAGGGCTCCAGACCATCATTACTCAAGTGGAGCGGATTACGAAGGTCATGAATCAGTTACTGTCGTTCGCCCGACGCAAAGCGCCGGAACGGCGCGCGTTGGACCTGCGAGGAGTCCTGGAAGATGCGCTGGAGATGTTCCAAGAGCGTCTTGCTCACAACCAGATTCAGGTCGAAACGGCATTGGCTGAGTCCTGTCCGATGGCGATGGCCGATCCCGACCAAATGAGCCAGGTGTTCATCAATCTCGTCATGAATGCCGTGCATGCGATGCCGGACGGCGGGACGTTGCGAATCGGCCTGACGCCGGAGAAGCGAATGGTCAAACTCACGGTCGCGGATACAGGCCATGGAATTCCCGGGCATGCGGTTGAGAAAATCTTCGAGCCGTTCTTTACGACGAAAGAATTCGGCAAAGGAACCGGATTGGGATTGACCGTGGTGAAAGGCATCATCGAAGAGCATCAGGGCGCCATCGCCGTGGAAAGCGAAGAGGGCAAAGGTACGACGTTTACGATCCCGCTTCCGCAGAGCCAATAGCAGCCAGCCTACAAGGGCTGAGTCTTGTGAGAAACTCCAACCGATCGAGCGCTGTAGCATCTCGCAACGGCGGCTTCCTTCGTGAGTGTGGTTTTTCTCATCACTGCCGCTCTGTCCGCGTCAGCATCTCCCTTGAAATTGGCCTTCCCATGCCTGTTCTTCTAACCAGCATCCCTCTTGCCCGCTTCTTGCACAGTCCACTGAGGCATTGGCGGGAAGGACAAAACGAGGATGACCACCGTGGCAACGGGAAGGGCTGATGTGGTGCTGATCGTCGAGGATGACCGAGAGATGCGCAGTCTGCTCTGTGACGAACTGTGGGGCACCGGGTATCAGCTCCGTGAAGCAAGGGACGGAGACGAAGCGTTTCTGGCGGTCCTGCAATCGGTCCCCGACCTGATTTTAACCGACCTGCGTATGCCGGCCGGGGGGGCGGATTACATCAGTCGGTTGCGGATCGTGGCTCCCAGATGTCCAATTGTCGTCATGACCGCGTTCGGCGATGCGGCATTGAAAGCTCAAGTGATACGAGCAGGGGCCAACGCGTACTTCGATAAACCGGTCCGCATTGCTGATATCAAGAACTGTGTACAACAACTGCTTGACCACAGTCCGGAAGCTGATACCTGACATCAGTGGCTTAAAGTAGTCAACGACGCCTCATCCGAAGAAACGAGACCACGTTGCCTGACGAAGAAATACTCCGCATGCCCCTTCCGAGTGATCCCATCATTGCAGCACGATTGGAAGCCATTAGACAGCTGGCAGGAGGACTGTCCGAACGGGTGGCCGTGATGGACCGAGCCTTTAACGTCGTGTACGCGAATGAAGCCGCGTGGGCAACCGGACAGACCAACCGCAGTCATCAGCGTCTCGCCAAATGCTTTGAAGCCTTTGCCCACCGGACTGATCCTTTGTGAACCTGTCCAGCGACGAAAGTCTTCGAGGCGCCGGAGGTGCAGTGCATATCCTGTTCAACAGGAGGTGACGGCACCGCCTGCGGGATGCAGCAGGCCTTTCCTCTGGCCGATCAGAATGGAGCAGTGGAGTCGATGTTGGTGCTTTTGAAGCCGGTACCGAAGATCCATCGCCGAGCCATGCCCAAGGAATTCTTCACTCCAGCCGAAGGTGATCGTGTAGGCGGTCTGATAGGCCGGAGTCCGGCTATGCGTCAGCTGTTCGACATGACCCGTCTGGTGGCGGAGAGCTCCGCCACAGTACTCATCCAAGGTGAGAGCGGAACGGGCAAGGAGCTTCTCGCGAAACCCATCCACGCACTCAGCACCCGAAAAGATCGGCCGTTCGTGCTCCGCGCTCGCGGTTCCATGCCCGCAACGCTGCGTTAAAGCG
>CAZNBG010000178.1:0-6694 GCA_964570915.1 uncultured Nitrospira sp.
CCCACACCCCCCGACCGGTTCTGGGATAGTTGGGCGAGGATCCTGTACCTGGACGTCAACTGGAAGATGGCTTACAGCACGACCTTGAAAGAAAAAGGGCAGGAGCGCGGAATGGCATTCCCCAGCCATCGGCACTTCGAGCAGCAGATTATCAAAGAATTGCCGGCCGGTCTGAAAAGACTCCCCTTCCGCGTGGACATGGCGCTGTTGGATCCGCGGCCCGATCCCAAAGATCGCCGTGGAAACCCCTTACACGTATATGACCCCGGAACCGGCCAGGTTTCCGCCGAACCGTTGGAAGAATTTCTGGATCTGCTTCCCACAAGACTGGTTCAGTTTCGAATTTATTCTCCTGACCACAATCACGACGCCATCCTGTCGCAAGCTGCCGCGACCGTGCTCAACAAGACACCGACCAGCCTCGAGACCAACTACTAGTCGACTGCTTCCCGAATCTCGTTGTTCATGACAATATCAAATGTAGGCAGGAGGATCGCGCCGACGAATCTGCGCTAGGCCGGTATCCCGAACGGCAGGCCTTTCATCAGCTGGGATTTTCTGGTCGTCATCACATCCCGCTGCTCGTCTGATGGGAAATGTGGGCCGTATTTGGTCGACGGGAAGCGGTTCTCAAATCGATCGATGACTTCTAGCGCCTCCGCATCTTCACCCGCTTCAAGCAGAAGTTGCATGAGCCGAAGATAGGCTGGAACGAGGAACATCAGGTGCCGCACTTCTTTCGCCTCGTTCACCACAAAACGGTATCCCACGACCGAAACGTCTTGATTGATCTTTTCATAGGCGAGTGCTTCGATCATATGGACACCCAGGCGATCGGTTTCCGCGCTGATACAGCGTTCCCACTGCCCGTTCACTAAGGCTCGCACTTCGTCAGCCGACAATTGAATGCCGCCTTTTTTCATATTCTTGCGCAGGTGCTCCAACACCCCTCTGGCCTCCAACCACGCTCCGTACAGTCCGACCAGCGCTCCGAGACAGGGAGTCGTTCGCTTACATTTTCCGGCAAGAGGAGAGAAGTTTCTCTTCGCCACCTGGGACGGCAAGAACACTCGGCCACTCGATTTTGCACACACCTCACAGACATGGTCGGCAGCAGGAGTGACATAGACATACATCCGAATACCGGAGCGATCGAAGATATCGACGGCCAAAATTCGACCGGTCATGATTTGCATCTGGTGGTATTGCCATACGACGAGAAGGCCAAGGATGGCCACCAAATGGACCGTGATGTCCGGAAATACCCACCCGTCAAGCATCAGTGCGCTCCTCCACGAACACGATTAGTTGATAGACAATACCAACTATCAGACGAGTCACCTAAAGAATTCGCTGTTTGATCAATGAGTACGGAATAGTGCTCAGTTCTCCTTCATTCTGGTATAAAACTGGCAGACATCATGCCGCAGTTGCGGGATGACCTGATTGTCATGTCAAACGAAGGAGGCTGCGATGGCATTGACAGGGAAACCGATGATCGCGATTGCGGCGCTGTCTATGTGGCTGGCCGTACCATCCTATGCCCAACTTGGGGAAGGCCGACAGGATGCGGCCAACATTCTGAAGGGGATGCCTCCCGACGTCCTGGCAAAAGTTCAATCGTTGGCACAGATTCTCCAGCAAGGGATCAAGGATGGCAAACTCACAGACAACGAGATCAAGCAGGGAATGATGTCGGGTCATCTGGGAGAAAAGCTGATGCAACTGAGCCCCGAGGCAGAGCAGTTGCTCTCGGAAATCAGCACGGCGTCGAAGGATGGCAAGGGGCCCGGTGAAGACAGCCTCATGCCGTTGCTCGGAGGATTGGGCATCTCGCCGGAATGAGAAACACTGAGGGAAGATCCCAGTGCCATCGTGGGAACATAAAGAAGTATCATCAGAGCACGATGGACAATCTCTCCGACACCAGCCGCGCAGAGAAGGTCGCCCTCATCACACCCTGGATCAACCCTGAAGAACGGGTCACCGTTCAGTTTGACGATCAACGCGATATCAATAGCGAGGTGCTTGCCTGCACGGAGCGACTCGTGGATGTCGCCTTGGAAACGACCGTGCCGCACCTCAAGCAGAAGTTGTCGCTCCCCCTCAGCGACGTCGAAGTCTCCGAGGATCCTACCCACTACACCAGAGACCCCGACAAGCCACTACAATTCAAACGGCTGTTGTTGATCGTCAAAGGCAACCGCCCGGCGATCGTGTATTGATAGAGACCCACAGTTTAGGATAGCACTTTTAGCACCTCTTCCAGCCTATTCAAACTCATCCAGACCAAGCCTCTCCAATAGTTAGATGAGAACCCGATTTTGGCTGGAGTAGGCCTGAGTGGGGAGGAGTGAGGTGGGCTTGAGCACAAAAATGAGCACAGTTGCAGCATAACCTGGATACGAGGAGACTGCGAGATTTGAAAACTCTGATGCACCAGAGGCTATAGGGTGCAATCCGCTCTCATCGGTTCAATCTCAATCGGGTACAGACGAGTCAGAGGCAGATGAATCACCGATGACACCACATCAGACACAAGAGTTCGGCCACAGTTGAGCCACACGCACCGAGGAGGGGCGTGTCAAAAACCCTCCAAGCGATTGCTGGCTACGACTCGATTTTACTGGAGGATGCGCGTATCCTTCTCAAGATTCAAAAACAAATCTTAGCTGCCCTTCGAAAGCCTCCCACTTATGTACGGACCTGAAGACAGCGGAAATCCTAGAGAACGATCTGCACAAGAAGCGGTGAACTTTGCAATCCAGAGCGCCAAGGAGCTGATTGGATGGCTGCCGGGACACGAAACGTCTTTACGGGACAAGACGGTGCTCGAAGTCGGTCCAGGTCAGGACTTCGGCATGCCCTTAATTCTTATGGGCTTCGGTGCACACATGATTCTTGTCGACCGGTATCTGTGTGATTGGGATCCACGTTTCCATTCCCACTATTACCTCCAGTTGCGGGAAGCGGTTGTCGACAACTTCTTGGGAATTGATACAAGACCTCTTGATGAAGTGATCAAAGCCGAGGCTCACATTGTTGACGGGATGACACTGTTACGAACAGGACTGGAAACTCCCCATGAAATACCAGACGAATCTGTGGATGTGAGTTACTCTAATGCTGTCTTTGAGCATCTGGGGGGCGTCTACATAGCGATCCAGCAGCTCGCTCGTATCACCCGTCAAGGCGGTTTAGGGTTTCACCAAATTGATCTCAGGGACCATCGTGATTTTGACCGTCCGCTTGAATACCTCACGAGATCGCCGGCGGAACTCGAAGCTTTCCTGCAAGATCACTACTGGTCATGCGGAAACGCTGTGCGCTATAACGAATTTCAAACGTGCTTCGAGATCGCTGGCTTCAGTACGAGATTTGAGCCAAACCTCTTTGCGGATGAACGATACGCGGAGGACATCCGAACATTGGCTCTTCAGCGGTATAGAGATATGCCTCCAGATGCGTTGAATGTACTTGGAGGGCGGTTCTTTTTAGAAAAGAAGAAGGCTCCGAACGGTGCGAGGGAAGTGAATAGCGGGACGCGACTTTTATGGGACAGCCTTGTTGACGTTGATGCACGGTTGAGCAGTGCCCATGATAGAATTGCCAAGCTAAAGGGCAGCATTGAGTTGGCCGAAGCATGCCTCCATCGGCGAGAGTTGGCCGAAGCACGCCTCCACCAGCAGCTTGTTGAGCGAGACCTCCAATTGCGGAGGTATGAACGCATTGGGGCCGATCATGTGGTCCGTGTTGCAAGGCTGGTGAAAGGCCTGCTGCTGAAAGTGAGGAGCGCATTACCCTGAGAAACGCTCAGCATGTAGAGGAAGGAAGTGCAGATTCACAGATACAGAAGTCAGTCGGTGACTTGGTAAGAATCTAAAACCCCTATAATGCTAGGAGCGTATTGAGTATTAACATTAGGTATTTATTGGTTATTCCTTGCCCGTTCCAAAACAACTGTTTTAATCGCTAGGACGGACGTGCGCCGCTGTCCCTTCCCCCTGCTCCCGAATGCCGCTTGCAGGAGTTAGGCCTACAGCTACTATTCCCACCATTTGAAACATTGGTTGTCATTAAGCTGCAAGCCGTCAAGATCGCCTGCTCCGGGTTGAGTTCGACGCGAAAGACCAGAGGAGTTACATAGGGCTTTTTTCTATTTGGCTCACTCATAGAATCTTGATTTCTACCCTTGCCATGCGTTGGTCAAAAACAACTGTTATTGACACGAGGTATAGGTATGGGAACAGGTTGTCTTGCAGATGGTACGTCCCTACAGTGAGAGATCTTCTCAGGAGCCTATTGCTCCCCAGATCGCATCAAGGTATTTTTGCGTCTCAAGAGAGGCGGTGGCAAACGCAGTCCGTTGTGCCTTGTTTCCAGAGGCCGAAAGTTCGGCAAAGGTCTGGACCATCGCCACTTCCCCAGAGGTCTTCGCCGGTGTGGAAATGAATGTGACGTCCTTCCTCGTTGCCATTCCCGTCCTGTGAGTATAGCCAGTCTTCATGTCCGGGTTCCTGAACGCAAAACTGTCGACCCAATCCAGGACAAAATCATCCATGCTGATCACGCCAGTGGTTCCGAGCAGTTGGAGATCCATCACCGCCGTCCCTGCCGTATAGCCAATATCAAACGTTGAAATCTCTCCACTATCAAAGGCGATGAGGCCTGACGCGCGTACCACCGCGGTGGTTACGGGGTCATGTTCGGGAACCGTTGTGACCGTCCGTATGTGCCCTTGTGGGCGGAGATACTCGACCACTGCCCGCATGGAATACCATGCCATGTCTCCGAGCGCACTCATCGGCTCCATTTTCACATCGAACCGGATGTTGGCCCGATCTGAAAACGGGAAATAAAATGCGGTATGGAGGGAGCGGGGGATCCCAATTTTCTCCGTGCTCGCCTTCCTGACCGCCTCGGTGCGAGGGTGGTGAACGAAATGGGTCGCATCCATGAAGGCGACGCCCTTCCTCTCGGCGGCCTCGGTGAGACGCAACACGGACGCATGGCTGACAAAGGGTTTTTCGACGAGAACATGTTTGCCTGCCGCGATTGCGGCGAGTGCGATGTCTTCCTTGGCAGCTGTCGGGGTGGCAATGTAGACGGCCTCAACGTGCGGGTGGGCTAGCAGCGAATCTATGCCTTGGACTGCTAATACCCCTGGACGGTTGGCTATGAAGTGTCGTGCGGTATCGAGCTGGCGACCCGACACGGCAATCAGTTTGGCGTTCGTCGATCTGGCGATGGCATCGGCGATGACACTGCCGATCATCCCTGTTCCAACAATACCGAAACCCACGTGAGACATGCTCAGACAACAATTCCCTTCACATTTGTATGATGGTCGGCTTGCGTATCAATTAATCCTAGGCGCCGGAGCAGAAGCAGTCAAATTGCTGATACCGGAAAAAAGATTCCTTTTTGAATGGGTTCTAGGATAAGTCAAAACCCATTGAGAAATCGACTGTCGCTTCTTCGGAATTTACACAGGTTCTAGATGCGGGTGCCCAGAATGACGCTCTAGCAACCTCAACCCGGCGAGTGTACTTCTCTCAGAACTTCTTCTCTTGTTCCACCGGTGTCTTCCTGGCACTCGACTCGGCTCCGTGGAGTGGCATTGGATGAGGTGGCCTTGAGCTCAAGTTGAACACCCTGGAGATACTGCTTGACGAATCCGCCTCTATGCGCCTAGCATTTAACTAAGACGTTCCAGCCGCGCTGACTGGCCTTACCCTTGCGTGTCCTGGAGCTTGCCTGGGTACCCCCCCCTCCAGTCTCCGCCGCTCCAACGCCAGAATTCGTCTACACCTCGCTTCATGAGGCACACATGCGTCCTAGGATTTATGGGGAGCGCCTGAGACGTGCGCCACAGCGCATGGTCACGTCGACATGTGTGATCGGGGTCAAGACCATCGGTCAGCCATTCAGCTATCAGTATGGCGAGGGAGGCCCGGCAGAAAAGGCCAAAGAAATAATAATGGCGCTCAACGGCATGCAACTGGAAGGGCTGAGACTCGGCCTGTTCTCTGGACAGCAAACCCGACAATCTCTTCCCTCTACCGGGGAGGAGATGAAAGGAGGGGAATTATGCGTCCCATTCTTGTCATCATCATTGTGGCGATAGGTCTCGCGTGGGGTGGAAGTGTGGCCGGCCAGACCGAGCTTCCCGCGCACCAACAGCTAACGACCACGATCGAAAAGATCCAATCAGGGCTTATGTATTTCAAATCAACGGAGCGCCTGGGGCATCGTGAGGTGAGTATCCACAAGGCAGAGCGCATGGGGCTCTCCCAGGCCAAGGTGGGTGATGAGGTTATCTTGGTCATAGATGATAACAACCTCTTGATCGATCTGCACAGAAAAGATATTCCGCCCGCAGGGCATCGTAGGGGATTACGAACTTGGCGTGCCTCCCCCTCGATAGGCGGGGTATTTCCGGGTACTTCCAATAATGGCGATTGTCGAAAGTGATGCTCTAACCGGCCCAGGAGCGAGGCAGTCACTTCGGCTCTTGCGAACGCTCAGACCTAGCCATCCGGCCAGTGGCGGCATCGTTAGGGTGATGCCAATTTCGGCAGAGGCGTATAGGAGATCCTTTGCCATGGCCGAGCCGACAAATCCTCTTCAGGCGTTGTCTGATAGCACCGCTGCGCTTGTTGAACGTACTGCGGCCAGTATCGTCTCCGTGCAT
>CAZNBG010000179.1:0-6692 GCA_964570915.1 uncultured Nitrospira sp.
ATCCACCAGATCTCGCAGCTCAGCCGGAGCCTTGATCTGGAGGGACGTGCCGAAATTCCCTTGTCCGATCTGTTTGATGTGCCCTTGCAGCTGTCGGAGCGGACGCAAAATCGTATAGCTGGCGACGCCGGCAAGTCCCAACCCAAAGACCAGGGCAACCATCACAAGTTGCTCCGTAACAGCCTCGGCTTGAGCCGCGCTCGAACGTGATTCGCTTACTCCGACGCTCACCCGCACCTCATGCAAATCGATGTAACTCTGAATCGAGGAGGACATCCGATCCATGAGGACATCGCGTTTGGCTTCATACTCCAGAGTGGCCTGACGGGACTTCCCTTTCGTCTTCTGGAATTCATCCCGAAAAAGCCTCGACTGTTCCTTCAGCAAGTCGCCCGTCTCCCGCAGCAGTTTCAACCCCTGAGAGGAGCTTTCCTGGTTCTGCAGGAGCTGGAGATTGCGCTGGAATTCTTCAACTTCTTCGGTCAAGTTCGTCAGAAAGGTCTGATCTTTTGTCGCAAGGAATTTTTTTTCACTATTCAATTGGGCATAGAGTGACCCCAAGAGCCTCTTCGCGGATTCGACAGCTGGATAATGGTAGGATGCCATCTGCGTGCTCATGGCCGTCAATTGCCGAAGTTGAAAGAGTGCGTAAAGATTGACGCCTCCCATGACTGTAATAATGACCAGGGAGGTCATGACCAGGCGCCAAAAAATTGAAAGCCGCATGAGTCCGCGCCTCACCTGAACCGTATGATGAAGGGCTGAACGCAGGTGTAGGGTAAACCATACACTATTTCAGCTCCCCATCACAAGCTCATACTCAGCAAGAATATCGAGAAGTGCCTGGAATTGTTCAAAGTCTACTGAAAAGACCCGCAGCAACAGTGTATTGTGACTGTAATCCCCTACTGCCTGGCGTCAACCTGGTGAGAAAACAGACGCTGCCGTCTGGAAGAACCTCGGAGCAATGCAAAAAGATGGCCGCGAAACAGCAAGACTGCCATTGCCATCGGTGGCGTGAGGAGGAGCAGAATGATCCCCTGCTCTTCAGAATCGATCCCCACATAAGACAACCATCCCCCGATAGCAGTGAACGGCAGCATGAGAATTTGCAAGAAATCGAGGCCGGCGCCGCGGCCGACACGGCCGGAAAGCGAAAAAAACTCCTGGAGGCCGCTGGGAGAAAGCACCACGGGCAACATGAGGAGGCCAAACGGCAGAAACCATTCGATCCAATGCTCCAACACAAATTCATAGGAAGCCTTGAAGACGTCGAGGGTTGAATCGTGTCGGACTTGATAGATCACCTCAGGCGCGGGATTCAATAGAATGAAGACCAGGAGAAGAAAGGCCGACAACAGAAACTGGCCATAGGGATTGGCCTGCATGCCCATATCCAACAACAACGTCGGCAACCACAACACGAATCCGACACCGATCACGTCCCAGAAGTAATGCCCGAAGCTTTCGGTCACATCCGCCAGTTGAATACTTCGTACCCCGTTAAGGGACTGTTCGATAAGCCGCAGGGTCGCACCCACCATCAAGGCATTTGCGATACCAAGCACAAATCCTCCGGCGATACCCAAAGGAGAGGCGATCCTCGCAACCCCCAAAAATAGGACGGCAAACACGATGAGCGCCACCATGGTCAGCCAGCTACGAACGAGCGAACGTCCCGTCGCGTACAACACTTGGCGATAGAGGTGGAGGGTGGCCGAAACGAGGTTCACCATATCGGTCCGTACCCTAGTCGGGATTGCCGAAGAGGTCAAGAACTAGTCGCGTCGCCGACAGAAAGAGATTCTTGGTTGACTTGTTTCGCGGGATGATTATCAGATGGTTCATCGACGTACATTTGACGGGTGAATCTCTATGGTTCATCGACGTACATTTGACGGGTGAATCTCTATGGACATGAACCGAATGACGATCAAGCTGCAGGAGGCCTTGCAGGCCGCCTCCGCTCACGCGCAACGTCGAAGCCATCAAGGCATCGACGTGGAACACGTGCTGTTGGCGCTGCTCGATCAGGAGAGCGGCACGACCCCGGCCTTGCTCGAGGGAGCGGGGCTCGCCTTGCCCGCTGTACGGCAAGCGGTCGAACAAGCCCTCGCCAAGCTGCCGCAAGTACAAGGTTCCGGCGCCGCCCCGGGCCAACTGCATGTGGCCACCCGCCTCAGCCAGATCTTGAGCCGAGCGGAGGACGAGCAGAGGTCGCTGAAGGACGATTTTCTCAGCGTCGAGCACGTGCTGTTGGCGATGGTCCAGGAAGGAGGCGTCTTCAAGAAACTCGGCCTCACCAGAGACCGCCTCTTGTCCGGGTTGCAGCAGGTACGCGGGAATCAACGCGTCACCAGTCAGGACCCCGAAAGCACCTACCAGTCGTTGGTGAAATATGGCCGAGATCTGACTCAGTTAGCCGGACAAGGCAAGCTCGATCCCGTCATCGGACGCGACGATGAAATCAGGCGCGTGATTCAGATCTTGTCCCGCCGGACGAAGAACAACCCGGTTCTCATCGGCGAACCAGGGGTCGGGAAGACCGCCATCGTGGAAGGGCTGGCTATCCGTATCATCAAAGGTGACGTGCCTGAGAGCCTTAAGCACAAGAAGCTTTTCGCGTTAGATATGGGATCGCTCGTCGCGGGTGCCAAGTTTCGCGGCGAGTTCGAAGAGCGGCTCAAGGCCGTGTTAAAAGAAATACAATCCTCTCAAGGTCAGATTCTCCTGTTCATCGATGAATTGCACACGGTCGTCGGGGCCGGTGCGGCCGAAGGCTCGATGGATGCGGCCAATCTGTTGAAGCCGATGCTGGCGCGGGGTGAGTTGCACCTCATCGGCGCCACGACGCTCGACGAGTATCGCAAACACATCGAAAAAGATGCGGCATTGGAACGCCGCTTTCAGACGGTCCTTGTCGATCAACCATCCGTGGAGAACACCATTTCCATCTTACGCGGGCTCAAAGAGCGATATGAAGTGCACCATGGTGTACGGATTAAGGATAGTGCGCTGGTCGCCGCGGCCAAGCTGTCGCATCGATATATTTCAGACCGGTTTCTCCCGGATAAGGCCATCGACTTGGTCGACGAGGCGGCGGCTCGCCTCAGAACGGAGATCGACAGCCTACCGGCCGAGCTAGACGAAGTCTCACGCAAGGTGTTGCAACTGGAAATTGAACGGGAGGCATTGAGAAAAGAGAAGGATCCCGCGAGCGCGTCCCGCTTGACCACGCTCGAAGCCGAGCTAAACGAGAAGCAACGCGACTTGCAAGCCCTTAAAACCAGGTGGGAATCGGAAAAGACGTCCGTCTCCCGGCTTCGCAAAACACGCGAAGCGATCGAGGACATTAAGCTGAAGATCGATCAGGCGGAGCGAGCCTACGACCTCAACCGCGTGGCCGAACTCCGGTATGGAGAATTGCCTCGGTTAGAACGAGAACTGGCACTGGAGCAGCAGCATTTGGGGAAGAAACAGGATGAGACCAAGCTGCTGAAGGAAGAGGTCGATGAAGACGAAATCGCCGCCGTGGTCAGCCGATGGACCGGCATTCCGGTCTCTCGGTTACTGGAGGGAGAAACCGACAAGTTGCTGAAACTCGAAGAACTGCTCCATCAGCGTGTGGTGGGACAGGACGAAGGTGTTCGAGCGGTCGCGGACGCCGTGCTACGCGCCCGTTCGGGCATCAAGGATCCTCATCGACCGATCGGTTCGTTTCTCTTCCTGGGACCCACGGGAGTCGGCAAAACCGAACTGGCTCGTGCGTTGGCCGCGATTCTCTTCGATAACGAAGGGAATCTGATCAGAATCGATATGTCCGATTACATGGAGAAGCACACCGTCGCCCGCTTGATCGGCGCGCCTCCCGGATATGTCGGCTACGATGAAGGCGGTCAACTGACGGAGGCCGTTCGCCGGCGTCCTTTTTCGGTGATCCTGTTCGACGAAATTGAAAAAGCGCATCACGACGTCTTTAATGTCCTGCTGCAGGTGCTCGATGACGGCCGGCTGACCGATTCACAAGGCCGTACGGTCGACTTCAAGAACACCGTACTGATCATGACCTCCAATATCGGCAGCCCGCACATCTTGGAAGCGCAGCAACGCGGTGCCAATTATGAACAAGTCAGAACAGTGGTCATGGGCGAACTTCGGCAACATTTTCGCCCTGAATTCCTGAACCGCGTCGACGAGATGGTCGTCTTCCATCCGCTCGGCACCGAACACTTGATCAAGATCGTGGAGATTCAGCTGGAACGTCTCCGCAGCAGATTGGAGGAACGCCGGATGACACTGACTGTCACTCCGGCAGCACTCACGCATTTAGGAGAACGCGGCTACGACCCGGTTTATGGAGCGAGACCCCTCAAGCGCCTCATACAACAGGAATTGGAAACGCCGATGGCGCGGTTGCTGGTGAAAGGAGAGTTGCGGGACGGGGATACGGCCTCGGTCGATATCAAAAACGGGAATCTCGTTGTGGTCCCGACGGTGACGGAGCCGCGGACGTCTTCGTCTACCCGATAGAGACGGCGCCGCCTTGTGTATCGTGCGTCAACCCGCTCTTGTGCTGCTTCTCAAGTTTCCATTCAGTCGCCGATACTTGAAAGAGGTGGCCTTTCATCGTGTAAAACTCTCCGCGTGAAAAGGAGACCACATCGGAGGCTTTCGCCTCGAACTGCAAGAGAATCTTCCCGGAAGCGGTATCCTTCATGGCCATGCCCGTGTCTGTCTTCGTCAATTCATAGGCGCGCCGCTCGTTGAACATCAGGGTGCTGTCCACCACTTTCGCGAGCATTCGTCCGTTCGAATCAAACAGAGCAAAATTGACCAGAAGCGCACCGGTCAAGGGATGCCGAGCCACGTGAATTTGCGGCACACCTTCGATCTCAATGGTTCCGTTCGAGTTGCGGTAGAGATTGGAGCCGACTTCGATATCCATACTTTTGGGGCCTCGGGTTAGTCTGTCTTTGCCTTCTCTTGTATCTCTGAGACAGGCCTTTTTTCAACCCTCAACAATAGCGGGGCAAACCACACGTCGACGTTACCTTGGGGAACCGGGTCCAGCGAGTTGGTCGGCGTGAAGATGGTAGGAGAGCAACCGTAGGCAGCATGACCACCGCGATACGAACCGATGAACAACGGTCACATTGAGGAAAGATTCAACCCAGAACTTAGGACTTCTTGATCCGGTCGAGAATCAGTGCAATGCAGCCTCCCAACAGCCCTCCGCCCATGATGGTGGTCAACAGCTCGACGAGCTTTAACTCCCACACGGACCCTTGCGCCTGCATCACTTCCCTGATGCCGCCTTGCACCAGAATGACGGCCAGCGCCATCGTCGCGCCCACGACAAACCACCAGAGAAACACTTTTGTTGAAGCCACCGGGTCCTCACACGTCGGGATTGCGGTCGAACGAGCGGTATTGAATAGCCTCCGCGATGTGCACCGCGTCAATCCTATCAGAATCGGCCAGGTCGGCAATGGTCCGCGCAACACGCAGAATACGTCCGTGCGCTCGCGCCGACAATCGAAGTCTGGCCATCGCGTGCTCGAGCAACTCTTGAGCAGGCTGATCGAGCCCACAATACCGCTTTACCATTCGCGGCTTCAACTGCGCATTCGTGTAGATGCCGTCGCTTCGATACCGTCGCCGTTGGCGCTCACGAGCCGCAATGACACGTGTTCTGATCATGGCTGATCCTTCCGGAACAGGAAGTTCGGTGCGGAGCTCTCGAACCGGTACGGGAGGAACATCGAGATGAATATCCAGCCGGTCCAGCAATGGCCCGGAGAGCTTCGCTCGATACCGCCGAATCTGCATTCCGGTACACAGACAGGGCCGTATCCGGTCTCCATAATATCCGCAGGGACAAGGATTCATCGCGGCAATCCACATGAATCGGGCCGGATACTTCAAGGTTCCGCTCGCTCTCGTCAAGATGACATGCCCATCTTCCAACGGCTGCCGCAACCCTTCCAGGACCCCTCGCTTGAATTCCGGCGATTCGTCTAGAAACAAGACGCCGTTATGCGCCAGCGAAACTTCCCCGGGCTTTGGAACGGTCCCTCCTCCGACAAGTCCGGCATCCGAGATGCTGTGATGTGGGGCTCTAAACGGCCGTACCGTCAACAACGGCCGTTCCGGAGCAAGTTGGCCGGCCACACTATGGACCCGAGTCGTTTCAATCGCCTCCTCCAGTTCCAGCAACGGAAGAATCGAGGGCAATCGGCGCGCCAGCATCGTTTTCCCGGAACCTGGAGGACCGACCATCAGCACATTGTGTCCGCCAGAGGCGGCAATCTCGAGCGCCCGTTTGGCATGGTCCTGTCCACGCACGTCGGTATAGTCTTCTTCCTCCGTCGATCTGGTGGACTCCAGCACGTCGTGATTGGACCGGCTCGGGACAATGATCTGGCTTCCCTTGAGAAACTCGACGGCTTCTGGAAGGCTGTGGAGCGGATAGACACGTACCCCTTCCACGAGTGCGGCTTCCGCACCATTGTTGGCCGGCAGCAACAATTCAAACCCGGCGCGACACACGAGCGCAAAGGATAGGGCTCCCGTGATCGGCTTGACACGGCCGTCCAACGAGAGCTCCCCGACCAACACACGCGTGTCCAGCATGGCCTGCGGAATGACCTCCTCCGCGAAACGCTCCATCTCCTCGTACTGCGGGCTGCACT
>CAZNBG010000180.1:0-6689 GCA_964570915.1 uncultured Nitrospira sp.
TTAAGAACGTCTCGCACGCCTGCCGTTTCTGCCTGATCAGCAATCACGGAGGCTACAACCATCCGCCCATAGCGCGGCGAGTCAACTTCAAATCTCCAGGTCCCCACATACGTAATGGCACCAGCATCCACGGAAAATGCCAAGGATAACTCCGCCATGGACATGAACGGACCTTCGCTAATTTGCACTCGGGTGAGCTGATACCTTCCGGGAGGCAAACTGACTGCAAAGCGTTGATCCGGAGACTCGATCTCTACTTGAAAACGCTCGGCAGAATCCTGGTCCTCCAATACAAGAAACCGGATTTGAGGCATATACCGTCGAGAGCGTTCTCCTGTTAAAACCGTGAAGACCCGTCCCACAACCAAGTTGCCTGTGACCTCGTCTTGCCGGACCAGTGAAGGCAATTCCGTCGCGCAGCCTGTGGCACTCATGATCAGGATACCGAGTACACCTGCCTGCAACATCCGGATCGTCTTCATACGAAAATTATAAGACAAGCTGCTCGGGAATGGCAGGTCGCTCAATAAAAATTAACCGCTTGACAGACGAATGCTGATGGAGATATTAGTAATCGTTCTCAATTTAAGAATATCGATCCGTTGGCTATGGCTATCACAAACATTCCTTCGTTTGAGCGTAATCATGATCTGGAAACACGCTGTGAGTGCGGACAATTGATCGCCAAGGTATGCGGACAGGGACTGGAACTGAAATGTAAGCGTTGTAAGCGTATTGTCGTGATCCCCTTTTCATCTATCGAGGGCTGGGGAGCGTTCTCAGCATAATCCCAAGTTGTTCACGGAGGCCTATGTAGCTGCTCCATTCATTCTGCTGTCGCAGAAGACCAGAGACCACCGAGTCCCGAGTCAAACCACAACCTCAAACATGGTGGAGGATACCGATGAAGATGCGGTCAATCCTCGGGGCTCTTGTCCTTCTCGGCTTACCGGTGATGCCGGTCTTGGCGGAAAACTTGACCCCAGAGGAAATTAGAAAGATGGTCGATGAAGCGGTAGAAAAACGTTTGCAAGAACATGAACGGCGAGAAGGACCGATGGAACGCCACGAAGGTTCGGCTCCACCAGCTGCCGAACCTGGAATCGGTGCGCTTCATGAAGTCGCCAGAGAACGCCGGACAGACCAGCCGCAACCCTTATCGTTCGGAACAAGCGGATCTGGACGACTTGTCTATGCCAAACCATTCGTATCGTTCCCGAAGGCCATCGTCGGTGGTTATTTCGACATTCAATATCGAGCCCATCGCAAGCCGGTGCTGGAATCTGGTTTTGAAGACATACGAAATAATCAGGGCACCACGAATGGGTTCGACCAACAGCGATTCGTTCCATTTATTTATGCGGATATCACCGAACATGTGAAATTTGCCTCGGAAATTGAGATTGAACACGGAATCAGAGCGACCAATGACGTTGAAATCAGCTTAGAGTTCGCCCACATCGACTACCTGATCCATGAAAAGGTCAACTTACGAGGCGGGATCATCCTGGTTCCCCTCGGCAAGTTTAACCTTCTGCACGACTCCCCATTGAACGACTTGACCGATCGGCCCCTGGTCAGCCAATTCATCATTCCCTCAACCCTGTCAGAGACGGGTGCCGGCCTCTACGGAACGTTCTATCCCGGTCGAACCGGCAAATTGGATTATGAGGTCTATGTTACGACGGGTCCCTGTGGCTATGGCAAAGACGGAGAGCCTCGAGTGAACGAAGAAACCGGCACAAAAGAGGCCCGCCAGCGCAAATGTGGCTCGGCCGATGGACTGGACATTAATAATGGGAAAACAGTTGCCGGTCGTCTGGCTTTTAGCCCTATGCTAGGAGTGGAAGTCGCTGGGTCTGGTTATTATGGGAATCGATCGCCCACCAGCTACAGCCCGCTCAGTATTTTTGCCATAGACTGGACGCTTCAAAAGGGCCCTTTCGAACTTATTGGTGAAGCAGCCTGGGCCTATGCGAGAAATAACGCTCGCGCTATTCCCGGAAGTACGTTCCAGGGGATCGCACCTGGAGCCTTACTGACGGGCGTGGGCACACTCAACCCGCTGGGTACCCCTCCTGAACGACTGCAAGGGTTTTATGTCCAAGGCAACTACCACTTTATGCCTTCGTTCTTGACAAAACTCTCGCCAAAACGTTTCGGAGAAGGCTCGACATTCACCGCTGTGATTCGATACGACAGAGTCAATTTGAACGTAGCGAACAAGGGAGAGAACTCGGGGGAGCTCGAGCAAATTTCGTTCGGCTTTAACTACCGCCCGGTCGAAGACGCGGTGTTCAAGATCAGCTATCAATACATGCCCAAATCGTTTAACCCAAACAACGGGCAACGCATTCATGACGGTGCACTTGTCATTTCAGCCGCAACGTATTTTTAAGGACTCAGGGAGGCCGGCTCTTCCCGGCCTCCCCTAACATGACATCATGAGAATTGATCCATGCGAATGATTGTCCTCCTTCCGTTGTTCACATTGGCAGCCTGTGCATCATTAAGCGGTGGACAAGATCAGTATTTTGTCTGCCCATACGACACCGTCTGGGAAGCGACTTCGGAAACGATGAAAGGCTATTCGGTCACGTCGGAGAATAAAAGCAATGGAACGATTGAGACGGCGTGGGTCGAAATGGAAGGGAAACGACGATCCTATGGAATTTTTGGACGGGAGGGATTCGGCAACCGCGAACGCGCACGCCTGACGATTGCTGTCAAGCAAGATCATGACGTCTCGTCGGTGAATGTGCTGGAAACCCGTCAACGATGGCACGCCAGAGGGGGCGTATCCCAACAGGCGACAAGATGGTGGCCCATCGAGCCATCGGAAGAAGTACTGGAAGAAATCACCGGAAAACTCAACGCTCGTCTCAAAGAAAAAGGCTGTGCGGTATCCCCATGATCATAGGCCTCTTCTGCATACTCGTCACCTTGTTCATGATGCCGACACCCTCGATCGGCGCCGAACGTATTTGGGACAGAGATCTCAAACGTTATTTGACCGACCAAGAAGCGAACATGGCCGAGATCTACTTGAAGGAAGAGGAAGGGATCAAGCTCATGCTTCCGAAGTCCGAACGGATTCGGAAAGATGTCATCAGGCTCGGCTCCGAGAAAAAGTCTCTTATCGAAGAACGGATCGGCTGGAAGTTCCCGGAAGAGTCTTTCGAGGTCTACATTGGGGAAACCGGAGATCAGGTGGACGGCTACGCAGTCGTCCAAAATACCATTGGCAAACATAAACCGATGACGTACATGGTCGGTGTCGATCACAAGGGTTCGATCTCCGATATTGAACTCCTTGTGTTTCGGGAATCACGTGGGAGCGAGGTTCGCCAGAAGCGATTCAACGCTCAGTATGAAGGCAAGTCCGTTCTCGATCCGGTTCGGATCAACAAAGATATCATCAACATCAGCGGGGCAACCATGTCGGTCCGTTCCATGAGCGCCGGCATCAAACGTGTGCTTGTACTGATCGATGAATTCTACTTGAAGCCGTCCGGGATCGGCAGCGACACACTGGCCGCCAAAAAAGACAGGGGATTGTTGCCGTCCATATTTGGGAACTAGATCGAGCGGACCCAGCGTCCCCGCATGCGAAACTTCAACCAGAAATTTAGGCTGCGCGATTCCGATCGCCATATTCGGATGCTGTACACATTCTTCCTGCTATTGATGTTCGTCGGATTTTGCTTTTCCTTTTTTTGGGCACATAGTATGACGGGATTATCACCCCACGGCATCGCCGAGCACTATCGCGGGTCCGATGCGACATTTGGGGAACCCATGTCGTTTCGAGAGCTCGCGGAAATTACCCACTTCCATCTCTTTACGATGCCGGTCGTGTTCATGATCCTGACGCACGTGATGTATCTGACCGGCGCCAGTCACACCCTGAAGACGATCGTCACCTGGACCGGATTTGGTGGCGTTTTTCTGGACCTTTTGTCGCCATGGCTCATCAGTTATGTGTCCCCCATTTTTGTCGTCTCCATGTTGACCGGCGATACTCTGATGACCATCAGCTTCCTGGTCATGATGGTCGTCCCATTGTATGAAATGTGGGTGCTCGGGCAGCCGCTCATGGGAGGCAAACGACCCCAAGAATCGTAAGCATCAGAGCCAAGTACACACTTTTTCAGCGGCCAGAGGTTATGTCCACCCAGAGCCCAGGATCACACAAGATGGTCCTGGGCTCTGTCGTTCTTTTACGGAGGCACGTCATGCGTCTCGATACTACCGATCATGTTGAGCCGGCGATCTTGGCGCTCCAGGCCATGCTTCTCAAGATTGATCGGCTTCATGTTCCCGCGACGTCCCGTCGCGATCTCGAAAGTATCCTGGTACGACAAGTGAGCAGTGAGCTCGATCGGCTCCTCCCTTGGCAAGCGGGACATGGACATGGAACAGCACACGTTGCGATCCGGATCGGGTGCGCGGCGAATTTAGATGATGCGGCGTTGCATCAGCTGAAACTGGCCGCGTTGCTTCACGATATCGGCCTGCTCATGCTGCCGTTGTCTGTCCAAACCGGGAGAGGATTCTGTGAGCCGGACTTCTATGTGGCGATTCAAAATCATCCACGCCTCGGAGCCACGCTGCTTGAGCCGTTCACCTTCCTCCGTGAGGCAACCGTCATAGTCGCGCATCATCATGAGCACTGGGACGGATCGGGATATCCCTACGGCGTCAGAGGAGAGTTCATTCCCTTCGGAGCCAGAATCCTTGCCGTTGCCGATGCGTTCGAGGCCATTCAGGTTCCAGACATTCGTGATCGATCCCTACGTGACCACATCGCACTTCGAATCCTACGGGTAGCTTCGGGCACTCAATTTGATCCCTTTATCGTCAATCTATTATTCGACCTCATGCAAAAGACGGAAACTGTCACGTTGCGATGAGTATTTCCCTGACAACACCCCCGGCGTGCGACCGACGCCGGAATCGAAGTGGGAGGTTCACCGCTCCCACTTTATCGGCGGGGGTCTTCACCTCCCGAAGACCCTCGCTGCTTATTGACGCTCTATCAACAGGAAGTGATGCACCATGAGCCATTCCCACAGACCGTGCCACACACGGATTTCACGCAGTCTTCTCTCTTCCATTCTTATCCTCTGCGGTGTGGTTGCCTGCTCAGGCGGCGAAAGCACGCCCGTACCTCCCGCCGTCACGGGTACCGCCGGCGCCGAAGAAGCCGTCGGCGAACGGCTATTTCTCGAGACGCGATTCGCCCAGGCGTTCAAAGTATTCGTGGACCATGGCGGAAATATCAACGATCCCAAGGTCGGTGATGGGGTCGTCAATACGCTGGAAACATTGGGCACACCGATCGACCCAGGGCCCTTCAAAGGGATGTCGATGAACTGTCGCGCCTGCCATTTGGTGGATGACGTGCTCGCAGCTCCAGGTGGCGGCATGCGAACCTACGCCGACTTGGCGCGCCGAAGTCCGATTCCTGCCCGGGCCGATGGGAAGACGCACGCGCCAAGAAACTCTCCTCCGTTGGTCAATTCAGCCCTGGAGAGACCGGGAGGAGCCTTGTTCCATTTCGACGCCGAATTCAATTCCATGGAGGAATTGGTCGCTGCAACCTTTACCGGTCGAAACTTCGGCTGGCTTCACGGCGAAAAAGCTCAAGCGATCGCGCATATCGCAAAGGTGGTCCGAGGAGACGATGGCTCCTTTGACTTGACCGACACCGGCTTGTCCTACCGAGTGTTGTTCACCGGCACCAACCCGAACATTCCCGAGGAGCTGCGCCTGCTTCCCCCATTTCGCGCTTTCGTCGGATCAGCCAGCGACCAAGAAATCTTCGACGCGGTCGTCAAAGTGGTCGCCGCCTATGTGAAGGGGCTTCGCTTTTCACAAACCGAAGACAGCGGGGCTTTGATTCGGTCACCGTTTGATGTCTTCTTGGCGATCAACGGCTTACCTCAGCGGCCTGATCCACATGAATCTCCGCTATCCTACAGCCGGCGGCTCGGGGCGCTCATCAACGCACCAAGCTTCACGCCCCGATTCGTGACGTCCAATCCCAACCGATCGAATGGACAATTTCAGTTCCACTCTCAAGTGTTCGAGTTCGGCGCGACCGAGCTGGCCGGCTTGAAGATGTTCCTAGCGGAACCGGCCGCGATACCCGCATCACCGACCGAGTTAACCGCGGGCAAGATCGGGAATTGTCTCGCGTGCCATGCCGCACCCAACTTTACCGATTTCAAGCTGCACAATACCGGCACGAGGCAAAAAGAGTACGACCGCATTCACGGTGCCGCCACATTTGCCGCGCTCGTGATCCCCAATCTTGCCACTCGTAATGGAAACTACGACGCCTTCCTTCCTGGCACTGAGAACCATCCCGCTGCCTCAGAACGTTTCCGAGCGATCCCGGTGCTTGGCAACCCGACCTTGACCGATCTGGGTGTGTGGAACATCTTCGCCAACCCCGAGATCCCAAACTCGCAGGCAAAAATCAGACTCATCCTGTGTGATGACCAGGTGCCGTGCCCCCTATCCGATTCAACGTTGCTGGATCGAGCCATAGCCAGGTTCAAGACACCGGGCCTTCGCGATTTAGGCCATTCCGCGCCCTATATGCACAATGGGCAATTTGACACCTTGGATACGATCATTGATTTTTATATAGAGGTCTCGGTTCAATCGCGTAGCGGGACGCT
>CAZNBG010000181.1:0-6684 GCA_964570915.1 uncultured Nitrospira sp.
GCCACCGGCCCGGTGATCGGGGCACCGGAAGGAGGTGCGGCGACCCAGTTGGCGGCCTTCCATCAGGCTGTCGAGTCTTGCTGTCGCTCGTTCGGTTTCGCTCCGAACGACAAACCCTTCACGCCGCACCTGACACTGGCACGGATTAAAATAGGCGAGCGAAAAGTGGGGCAGCTCTTGGCTGAAAGCGGCGTCTGTGATCGTCCCCTCACTTTGGGGAGGATCACAGTTGAGACGCTTGCGCTGATGAAGAGCGAGCTACACCCAACGGGACCTCGGTATGCGAAACTGTGGGAAGTCGGAACAGGTTGTCATGGGTAGTAGTGGTCTATTCTTGGAGGCACGGGTGCACATGGATAGGACGTTATGGTTCGAGCAGCGGAACCAGTGCCGTGTGTCCTTGCTGAAGAGCCAGGTCTACCGGACGTTCTCCCGTAGACAGCCTGGCATGCTTATCCCCTCCGTGTTTCAGCAGCAGTTCGATAATTTTCTGGTCGCCTCGATACGCCCCAACATGCAAGAGAGTCACGCCTCCCATGCGTACCTGCCCTTTCACGTCCGCGCCCTTGTTCAGGAGGAGGGTCACCACATCTCGATGTCCTTGTTGTACGGCGAGGGAGAGCGGTGTCATCCCATCCGGCCTCCTCGGATTCACGGCTACTCCTTGTTCCAATAAGAGTGCCGCCACGTCTCGATGTCCATTCTTCACGGCCAAGAACAGCGGTGTCATTCCGTGGTCATCGGCCGCCTGCGCGTCGACACCCTGCTCAAGGAAGGTTTCCACTCGGAGGAAATTGCCATCTGCGGCAGCCTTCCGTAGTTTCTCCGCCGGCGTGGTCATGCAGCCGCTCAGGAGAATGAGGGCAAGCGTACAGATGATCGGCTTAACATTGGACAGGGCATGCGTCATGTTGTGTTCTCCTCGTTATTCTTATCCCGTACACCATCAGTAATGGCGAGTACATTCTTGCCGCGAAGAGGTTTCTGTTCAAAGGCCTGTCGAAAGTCGTCCATTGGAAAGATCTGTCCCAGCACGGGTCTGAGGACGCCGGTGTCGATTAGATGTGAGATCTTGATCAATTGCGCTCGGTTTGGCTCCACAATGAAAAAGGCCTCGCGTACGCGCGATTCGGTCAGCCCCTCGGCGTCGGCCGCAATCGTCACCAATCGGCCTCCGGCTCGCAAAATGTCCCATGAGCGATCCCTCGTGTCCCCTCCGACGGTATCAAGCACCACATCCACGTTTCGAACGACCTGCTCGAACCGCGTCGTCCTGTAATCAATGACTTCATCGGCGCCCAACGATCTAAGGAACTCCCCATTCGCCGCTGAAGCCGTCGTGATCACATGCGCCCTCTGTTGGTGGGCTAGCTGTATGGCAAAGCTGCCGACACTCCCGGCTCCACCATGGATCAAGACCCGCTGCCCCTCCGAGATGCGTGCGCGATCGATGAGCGCTTGCCACGCGGTCAGAGCCGAAATCGGGACTACTGCCGCCGCGATATGATCGAGCGTGCTGGGCTTTGACGCGATGTTGGAGGGAACAGTCACGCAATATTCTGCCTGGGCGCCGTCGATGAACCAATCGCTTAAACCATAGACTGGTTCACCGATATGCACGCCTGTGCAGCCTGATCCGATAGTCTCGATCACGCCGGAGAATTCGTGGCCAAGAATAATAGGAAACGGTCTGACGCCGCCATCAGAAGTGTGGAAGGTGGGATACCAGTCGAATTCCGTTGGCGTGATCGCCGTGGCTGCAACTCGAACGAGCACCTCATCAACGTTCGGACTGGGTATCGGTGCATCCTCACAGTGCAAAGCTTCCGATCGACCAGCCCGATGCAACTGGATTGCCTTCATTGGGAGAGTCTCCTCTTGAGTTCAGGTTGCTCGCGTCATCGATCTTAGATCACGGATTCTTGCCTCATCATTCGGAAGCGGACGAGAGAACAGGGACCGGACGGTGTAGCCTCATGCCATTATCCAGCTTTTCGTGGCTGCAGCAGCGGAAGCAGCGCGGTGTGACCTTGCTGGCGAGCCAGGTCTACCGGGCGCTCACCTGATTTCGTCTTGGCATTCTTATCCCCGCCGTACTTGAGCAGCAGGGTGATGATGTCCCGATTGCCGTGATAGGCTCCCACGTGCAACGGCGTCATCCAGTCCGTCGTTTTTGCTTTCACGTCCGCTCCCTTTTTCAGGAGGAGGTTCACCATATCGCGATTGCCCGTCGCCGCCGCAATGTGAAGCGGTGTCGCGCCATCAGGCGCCGGCCGGTTCACCAACGCACCCTTTTCCAACAACAACGTGACGACGTCGCGATGATTGTGCTGCACCGCCATAAAGAGCGGCGTCGCATGATTCCTCGCCTTCTGATTGACCCCTGCCCCCTGTTGCAACAAGAGCGCCGCGACTTCCCGATGGCCGTTCTGTGCCGCAACGAGGAGCGGCGTCACACCATTCTGTACCGATTGGTTTACAGTGGCCCCTTTCCCCAATAGGAGCGCTACGACGGCCTGATGCCCGTTCTGAGCCGCGACGAGAAGAGGGGTTGCGCCGTCCGCCATCGCCTGATTCACCACCGCCCCCGCATCCAGCAACAGCGCCACGACTGCTCGATGCCCGTGCTGGGCCGCGACGATAAGCGGCGTGGCGCCGTCTATCATCGTCTGGTTTACCGCGGATCCTTGTTGCAGTAAGAGCTCGATTACATCCTGGTGCCCTCTCTGCACGGCGATAAAGAGCGGTGTCACGCCATCTTCGGCAGGCTGATTCACCTGGGCCTTGTGCTGAAGCAACAGCGCCACGATATCACGATGGCCATTCTGAGCGGCGATGAAGAGCGGCGTCACACCGCCTTTGGCCGGCTGATTCGCCAAAGCGTCTTTGTCCAGGAGGAGCGCGGCCACGTCGCGATGGCCATTCTGTGACGCGATATAGAGCGGCGTTGCGCCGTCTTTGGTTGCTTGATTCACCGGAGCGCCCTTATCCAGCAACAACGCCACCACGTTCCGGTGTCCGTTCCATGCAGCGGCATGGAGCGGTGTCGCGCCATTCTCATTGGTCACATGCACGGTGGCGCCTTCCTCAAGCCATGTGTTCACTTTGCCGAGGTCCCCATCCATTGCGGCAGTCAGAAGCGCGTCATCCACCGGGCGCATGGCCACAAGCAGCGGCAGCAGGGCACAGATCACACCGAACCTCACCCATCGTGGAGTCATGTCAGCCTCCAATCACGAATTGGCAACACGGATAAGTATTGACTGATTTGATTGACCGCTTCCAGTCTTACTGTTCCATACGCTTGCCATCGTGAGTCTTGTTCTAAGGACGGCTATCACCGTACGCATCAGAAGGTTGAGTCCATCGTGTATACCTATTCGATCAGATGATCACAAGAGAGGGGACCTGCGCTACCTTAGAGAAAGGCGAGCCGACATGACATCATTAGGAATGTGTGTGGTCCCGGCTCGCATGTGGGTGAGGGAGCCCATGATGATGCGGTGTACGCAAGGAACGGGAATATTGGTGTTCCGTTGAGCAATGCATGAATCACAGATGGGAAACCCTGTCAGTGGGGTAGTGAAGGGCAGCGTGCACGGCGTTCACCAGCTAGATGGTCTGGACATAGGTCACCAGCTGATCGAGCGCCTTCCCCCAGCCTTCGTGAAACCCCATTTCCTCATGTTGCTTTAGGGCTGCTTCGTCTCTGTGGATCGCGATCGCCATATATTTGGTTCCTTTCTGATGCCGTTGGAGAAGCAAAATAGCTGTAAAGAAAAGCGCGTCCCAGGTGGCCGTATTTTCAGCGGGTAGAGGAGCCGGGCGATAACCCGGCAGGAGGGCGTTCGTCCAGACCAGCTTCTCGTTCGTGATGATTTCAAGGTAACAGCCGATGTGAGGAAACTCCTCTCCTTCCGGTGAGCACATCACGGTCCGGAACATGCCCCCCGGTCGGAGATCGATTTCGCAATCGATTGGTTTCCACGGCGCTGGAGCGAACCAGGGCTTAAGGTGTTCCGGAGAGGTCCATGCCTTCCAAACCAGCTCCGGGGGAACGTCGATGATGCGTTCAAGTACCAAGTCAAGTCGAGGATCGGGCTGATACTGCAAGATCGTCATCGGTCGGTCTCCTCCATGTTATTGAGGTAGCTGTCGAGCTGGTCGAGGCGGGTTTCCCAGATTGCCCGGTGCTTCACCATCCACTGTTCTGCGGCTCTCAGCGCGTTCGGCTCAAGGTGATAGGTTCGCACACGGCCAGCCTTGGAGGAGCGCGCCAATCCGCACTCTTCCAACACATTCAGGTGCTGCATGAAGGACGGCAACGCCATGTCGAAACGTGCTGCCAATTCGCTGACACGAGCGGGCTTCTTGCTTAGTCGCTCGAGCACGGCTCTCCTCGTGGGGTCTCCTAACGCGTAAAAAACGTCATCGAGCTGTACCGATTTGTTAGGCATATACCTAACCATATATTGGACGAACGATTAGGTCAATACCTAACTGTTGAGGGTGTTGAGAGGTTCTGCGTTCTAGGCGAGACTGGCCGACAAGATGCGCGCACGACGAGGTAAATACAGCACGTTGTAGAAATTATAAATAGTTATAGTAATAAAATAGTTATGCGTAATACATAAAGCTATTAATAATATAATATGAACAGTGAGCACAGTCTCTGAGAGACCGATTGACGAGCTTTCGTCAGATGATTTTTATTGAAGACAGTATCCGGCACGCGAGTGGACTTCGACGCATGATGCAGTCTCTTCGTTCTCACGAACGGTCTTATTGCGATCATCCACTATCTTGGGGACCAACTGTCTTGCGGAGTTTGAAGTCCGGCGTCTGCGTCGTCATTTGATTGCGTCGTTCTTTCCTCAATCGCCGTGAACATTCCCGGGCGTGAGTTCAGACTAGGCTTTCTCCGTGCCCCTTGGGTATAATCGCCCAAGCAGCATCCCTTTTACGTTGTAGGAGATTCGTATGTCAGAGAAGGACGACAAGAAGCGTGCGCTCGATTTAGCCCTTTCTCAAATTGAGAAACAGTACGGGAAGGGCGCGATCATGAAGCTCGGGGCCGGGGAGAAGCACGCTGATGTGCCGGCTATTTCGACCGGGTCGTTGGGGCTGGACATTGCTCTCGGCGTCGGAGGGCTTCCACGTGGACGAGTGATCGAGATCTTCGGACCGGAGGCCTCCGGGAAGACCACGATGACGCTGCACTGCATTGCCGAGGTGCAGAAGGGGGGTGGGGTCGCTGCATTCATCGATGCGGAACATGCGCTGGATTTGACCTATGCCAAGAAGCTTGGCGTGCAGGCCGACGACCTGCTCGTCTCCCAGCCGGACACGGGCGAACAGGCATTGGAGATCGCTGAAACGTTGGTGCGGAGTGGCGCGATCGATTTGATCGTCGTCGATTCCGTTGCGGCATTGACCCCCCGCGCGGAGATTGAAGGCGAGATGGGCGACAGCCACATGGGCCTTCAGGCGCGGTTGATGTCGCAGGCGCTAAGAAAGCTCACTGCCGCTATTGCGAAGTCGCTGACGACGGTGATTTTCATCAACCAAATCCGCATGAAGCTCGGCGTGATGTTCGGAAATCCTGAAACGACCACCGGCGGGAATGCCCTCAAGTTTTATTCGTCCGTCCGTCTTGATATTCGTCGTATCGAATCGATCAAAGAAGGTCAGGACGTCATGGGCAGTCGTGTCCGCGTGAAAGTCGTCAAGAACAAGATGGCGCCGCCGTTTCGCCAGGCGGAGTTCGATATTATGTTTGCGGAAGGCATTTCCAAGACCGGCGAACTGGTCGACATGGGTGTGGATAAGAAGATCATTGAAAAATCGGGTGCCTGGTATTCCCACAAAGGAGAACGAATCGGTCAAGGCCGCGACGCTGCTCGGGAGTTTCTGAAGAATAATCCACCTGTCGCTCGAGAGGTGGAAGCCAAACTGCGTGACTTGGCCGGAGTACCGGTCCGGGGCGAGAAGAAGGCAGAGGTGAAGGAAGAAAAGCCAGCGGCACGCAGCGATGAAAAGCGGGCGCATCGGTAGTGGCCAACGTGTGGGATCGCGGACGTCGAGAAACCGATCCGTTCCTGACGAATGGATGCAGCTAGGGGTAAGGTTTCTCGCTCGTCGAGACCGTACCATCGCCCAAGTCGAACAGTTTCTTGCATCCAAAGGAGCCTCGCCCGTTCAAACTAGGCAAGCGGTCAGCCGGTTATCCGCTCTCGGCTATCTCAACGATCAGGCCTATGCCCAGCGATGGGTGGGAAAGAGGTTGTCTTCCCGGCCAATGGGGCAGGAACGGCTGAAGGCAGAGTTGCAAGCCAAAGGAATCGCCGAGACTCTGGCAAATCGGATGGTTGCGGAGGCATTCCAAGAGTGTGATGAACTAGCATTGGCTCATCGAGTGGTAAAGGGGACGCGCAGTCAAAACCGACAATTGACACAAGCCCAGATCGTACGCCTCCTACGTCAGCGGGGTTTTGGCGAGGAGACGATCGACCATATGATCGCGGGTTCCGTTGATTCAGAGGGATCGGATTCATGACACAGAGCGCGCAGGAACTCAGGCAAGCGTTCATTCGCTACTTCGAACAGCAGGGTCATCAGGCGGTGCCCAGCTCGGCCTTGCTTCCCCAGGCAGACCCGACGTTGCTGTTCACCAACGCCGGTATG
>CAZNBG010000182.1:0-6677 GCA_964570915.1 uncultured Nitrospira sp.
GAAGGGGCGGACGAACTCTGTTTTCTGGTTATCACGGCTTCGCATGAAAATCGGAAGACGAATCTCGACGTCGTCGGGCGGACGGCCGCCCGTGTCTTCATGCCGGTGACGGTCGGCGGCGGTGTGGGAACGCTCGCTGATGTTCGGGCCTTGTTGAATGCTGGGGCAGATAAGGTGAGCATCAACACCGCAGCCGTCCGACGGCCTGAGTTCGTTCAAGAGGCCGCTCAGCGGTTCGGCACGCAATGCATCGTCGTCGCCATCGACGCGAAGCGGGCAATGGCTGGTCACTGGGAAGTCTATACCCACGGTGGCCGGCAACCGACCGGACTCGATGTTGTCGAATGGGCAACACGGATGGAAGAGTACGGTGCCGGTGAGATCTTGTTGACCAGCATGGATCAGGATGGCCGGCAGACCGGGTATGATTTGGATCTGACGGCCGCCGTATCGGGAGCCCTCTCGATTCCCGTGATTGCGTCGGGCGGAGTGGGAACGCTCGACCACCTCTATGATGGTTTTACGAAGGGAAAAGCAGACGCGGTCTTGGCCGCCTCCATTTTTCATTTTCGGACCTATACGATTCCTCAAGCCAAGGCATATTTGAAGGAGCGCGGCGTCCCAGTCCGCATCAACGATATCACTCGCGTTGCGTGATCGAATGAGCCAGGTAGCGGTTGACCAATTCAAATTCGATGAGCAAGGCCTTCTCCCGGCGGTGATTCAAGACTGGCTCGACGGGACCGTGTTGATGCTCGGATATATGAATCAGGAAGCGCTCGCCAAGACGATTGCCACCAGGAGAGTGCATTTTTGGAGCCGATCGCGAAAGCAGCTGTGGGAAAAGGGGGAAACCTCCGGTCATACGCTTCATGTGAAAGAGCTCTTTGTTGACTGCGACGAGGACACCATTCTCGTGAAAGCCCAACCGGCTGGGCCGACCTGTCATACAGGTGAACGGGCCTGCTTCTTTTCTCAACTGGATGAACACGGCGGCGTTGTGCATCCGAATTCGCAAGATGCCCAGGGTGGGATCCTTGAAAGTGTTCTCCGGACCATTCGAGATCGCCGCGCCAATCCGCAGGCGGGCTCCTATACTGCGAAGCTCTTCGAGGGAGGGCATGACAAGATTCTCAAAAAGGTGGCCGAGGAAGCCGGAGAAGTCTTGTTGGCGTCGAAAGGCGGTAAGAAAGAAGAGATCGTGTACGAGGTCGCCGATCTGTTTTTCCACACTCTGATGGTCTTAGGCTATCACGACGTCTCATTGCAGGACATTTATGAAGAGTTGGGGCGACGGTTTGGGAAATCGGGCTTGAAACCGACTTCATGAGGTCGACATGAGCGATTGCCTCTTTTGCAAGATCGTGGAGAGGAAGATTCCGGCGAAGTTGGTCCAAGAGGATGAGCACACCGTGGCCTTTGATGACATTCACCCGCAAGCGCCTGTCCATACGTTGGTGATCCCAAAACGGCATGTGTCGACCCTTCAGGATTTAGGGGCCGGCGATGAGTCTTTGCTGGCGCGATTGCTGGTGAGTTGTACGAAGGTCGCAGCCCTTAAAGGCTTACAGGAGTCCGGCTATCGGGTGGTGACGAATACCGGGAGAGATGCAGGGCAGACCGTCTTCCATCTCCATTTCCACGTACTGGGGGGACGACACATGACTTGGCCCCCAGGCTGAACATGATGGTGAAAATGTCCACCGGCTTCGCTCCCAGTCAATTGACACCTTTCGTTTTCGTCTGTTAGTCTACTCGGTCAATTATTCTAGTCATTTAGCGAACCGTTCCGTCCGGTCGTGCGCGACGGAATGAAGGAGCCCGGCTCTCGTGGGTAGAGGTTTGATTTCTGACGATGTCATCAATCGGGTTAGGGATCGTGTCGACATTGCCGATGTCGTCGGACAGCATATCACCCTCACCAAAGCCGGACAGAATCTCAAAGGGCTATGCCCGTTCCACGCGGACAAAAATCCCTCTTTCACGGTGAGTCCCTCCAAACAAATTTTCCACGGCTTTGCCTGTGGCGCGGGCGGGAACGTCTTCACATTCCTAACCAGGCTGACCGGTGAAAGTTTCCCGGACGTAGTCCGGGACCTTGGGCGGAAAGTGGGGATCGAGGTTCAGGAGGCTTCTCCGCATGCTCAGGCCCAGACGTCACAGATCCATCGGCTTGAGCAGTTGAATCAGGCAGCGACGCTCTGGTTCCAGCACAACCTACGTGATGGTCGAATCGGGACCGGTGGACGACAGTATCTGGAAGCTCGTGGAATTCAACAAGCTACAATTGATCGTTTTTTGATCGGCGTCGGCTCGTCGGAATGGGACGGGCTGCTCAGAGCATTGACGAAGCAAGGATTCCCGACTGCCGAACTGTTGACAGCCGGCTTGATCAGTCCCAAAAAAAATGGGTCCGGCTATTGCGACAAATTTCACGGCCGGGTGATGTTCGCCATCACTGATCTTCGCAAGCGTGTGGTGGGGTTCGGCGGACGGGTGCTGGGCGAGGGCATGCCCAAATACCTCAATTCACCGGACACCCCTCTGTTCAAGAAGAGCCAGACGCTCTTTGCGTTCGACCATGCGCGTGACGCTGTCAGCCGAACGAAAACGGTGATTGTGGTCGAAGGATATTTTGACGCCATTGCGCTGCATCAGGCCGGCATTACACATACCGTCGCCACGCTGGGCACGGCCTTGACCCCGGAGCATGTTCAAATCATGCGGCGCTTTGCCGACAAGGTCGTTCTACTCTTCGATCCGGACGCGGCAGGGGTGCGAGCGGCCTTGAGAGGCTTGGATTTGTTCGTGAACAGCGGGTTGGGGGTCAAGGTCGTCACGTTACCGGCCGGTGAGGATCCCGACACCTACGTTCGGAAACATGGGCCCGACTCGTTCGGTCGTTTGGAGGAACAGGCGCCCAGCTTACTGGACTTCGCCATGGAGCATAGTCTCAAAGCGACGGAGGCGAATACGATCGAAGGGCGGATCCGTAGCGTGGATGAGATCCTCCGTATTTTACAGAGGAGCGAGCATCCGATTGAACGGGAGGAGCGCCTCAAAGTTGCCGCCGAACGGTTGGGAATCAATCAGTCGCGCTTGATCGAGCGGTATCCCGCACTCGTTGCCCGACAGAGACAGGATTCTGGGGCAGCACGGCCAGGGGGTGCTGGTAAGACGCCAGGCTCCCTATTCAAAGGTCTGCCTGAAGAGCGGGATTTAGTGCTCCTCATGTTGCGTGGCGCGCTTTCGGCAACTGATGTGCGGCGTCTGCAGCCTGAGAAGTTTTCCGTCGATGCCTGTCGCAAGCTTGTGGAACTCGCATTGACCCACGTGGGACACGACGGGCGCATTCATGTCCAGCCGGTGTTGGATGAATCCGTGGATAATTCCGAGTGTGGAACCTTGGCCACGGAGCTGTCGCTTCGTGATGATCATTTCGACGATGTGCCGGCGCACATTCATGATTGTCTGGAACGTCTGGACCGGAAGCGATCGGAACAGGCGCTGAGAGAGCTCATTGTAGGACTGAAAACGGCCGAACGCGAAGGTCGGGTGGACGATGCGCGTTTGCTGAACGCCAAGATCAACGAAGTACGAATGCAGAAAGCCGCCACACCGACCGCCGGTGTGGTTTCATTGGTGAAGGAGTAGTCATGCCGAAACAAGAGTTGCTCGGTGAGGTGAAGAAGCTGATTACGATCGGGAAGGAAAAGGGCTTCCTGACATATGACGAGCTCAATAGCACGTTGCCCGCCGAAGTGGTGTCTTCAGACCAGTTCGGCAGCATTATGGCGATGTTCGGTGAGATGGATATCGAAATCGTCGAGGGAGCGGAAGGGGAGCGTCTTCAGAAGCGATCCGACGGCGAGGTCGGCGAGGAGGTGGAGGATGTCGAAGCGGACGCCGAGGAAGAGAACGATAAGGCGATTGATCTGACGCCGGGCGCGCTCAGCCGTACCGACGATCCTGTGCGCCTCTATCTCAAGGAAATGGGCAGCGTGGCGCTGCTCAGCCGTGAAGGCGAGATCGAAATCGCCAAGCGGATTGAAGAGGGCAAAAAAGATATTGCCTCGGTGATCTACGGCATGCCGATGACCATCGAGTTTGTCCTGGCTCTTCGAGATCAGCTCAAGAACGCGAAAATCGATGTGCGCGAAATCGTGCCGGTTCAAGAGACCGAAGAGGATTTTGAGGAAGAGCAGCAGCCGGTGGAGCGGGATTACGAGGAACTGCGGGTCAAGACGTTGGAGGCCTTGAATTCCGTTCGGAAGGTTTCCCTCGCACTGAAGGCGCTGGCGGAGAAGGGCAAGCACCTTAGCAGTGATCCCGTCAAACAAAAGAAGTTCAAAAAACAGTTCGATGCGGTCCGCCAGAAGGTGGTGAACAAGATTGAATCGGTGAATCTCCACGGCGTGCTGAAAGACCGAATGGTCCAGCGTGTCCGCGATCTCGCAGTCCAGATCAGGGTGGCGGAACGAGAGGCGGTCGGCTGCCAGCGCCGTATCGGGGTGGGTGGAGAGGCCGGAGCCGAGCTTCTGAGAAAGATGTGCCGGAGCCGTCAGGATTTCTTGGCCGTCAAACGGAAAACCGGGGTGTCAGAAGAGACTCTGTTGGAGATTCGGAAAGTCTATCAAGCCGCCAAAGCGAAGGTTCGTCAACTCGAAGCGGAAGAAGCGCTGGTCCCGGCTGAAGAAATCAAGGATGCCGTCAAACATCTGGACATTGCCGAGGAGAAGGTCAAGCGCGGGAAGGCGGAGTTGGTCGAAGCGAATCTGCGTCTCGTGGTGAGCATCGCCAAGAAATACACGAACCGGGGCTTGCAGTTCCTCGATCTCATTCAAGAAGGCAATATTGGCCTTATGAAGGCGGTGGACAAATTCGAGTATAAGCGCGGATATAAGTTCAGTACCTATGCCACCTGGTGGATCCGGCAGGCAATCACTCGCGCTATTGCTGATCAAGCGCGAACGATCCGGATCCCGGTGCACATGATCGAAACGATCAATAAGCTCATTCGAACCTCCAGGCATCTCGTGCAGAAGCTGGGGCGAGAGCCACTTCCCGAAGAAATTGCCGAGCGCATGGATTTGCCGTTGGACAAAGTCCGGAAGGTTCTCAAGATCGCCCGCGAACCCATCTCACTTGAAACGCCCATCGGAGAAGAAGAAGACAGTCATCTGGGTGATTTCATCGAAGACAAGAAGGCCGTGTCCCCGTTGGAAGCCGCGATTCGGTACGACTTGCAGCGGCAGATCAACAGTGCCTTGGAAACCCTGACCCCCCGTGAGGAGAAAGTCTTGCGGAAGCGGTTCGGTATCGGAGAGGCGACCGACCACACGTTGGAAGAAGTCGGCCAGGACTTCGAAGTGACACGCGAACGCATCAGACAAATCGAAGCCAAGGCCCTGAGGAAATTGCGGCATCCGAGCCGCAGTAAGAAGCTGAGGAGTTTTGTCGAGAGTCTGTAGGTGTCGAATCTGAAGATGGTCTGATTTGACTCCACTCGGAGTGGCAGCCTAGAATCGCGGGTCAAGTTGTGACGAGGGCCGAGGTTGAGCCGATGGAAGTCGTCAGGCGTGAGGTGCTCGCACAGACGTCGGCCTGAGCTTCGAACCTTTTCGATCGGGCCCATAGCTCAGGTGGTTAGAGCGGCTGACTCATAATCAGCTGGTCCTAGGTTCAAGTCCTAGTGGGCCCACCAGCCAGAAGCGCGCCTGATGCGGTCAGTGCGCCAGTCGTGATGGAAAGGACACGTTGAATCACAAACTTTCCCCACTCATTGAACTGCAAAAGTTCGATCTCCGCATCATGGAGATCAATGAGATCCGCAAAAAAATTCCCGAACGTCTCCATGCCGCAGAATCTCCGCTCCGAGAAGCCGCGCAGCTCCTGAATGATACGAAGGCAGCCGTTGACGCTGCCGTCAAGGAACGGCGTTCCCACGAAAAAGATCTTGAAGCCCATGAGGCGCACACCGAGAAGATGAAATCGCATGCGGCCAGCCTGAAGACCAACAAGGAATATCAGGCACATTTGTTCGAACTGGAGCTGGCGAACAAGAAGCGGGGAGACATTGAGGAAAAGATCCTGTTGTCGATGGAGAAGATCGACGAGCTCCAGAAGACTGCGAAAGAGCTTCAAGAGAAACATCGCGCGCTCGAGAAGGTGTTTGTCCAAGAGAAGGAACGTTTGGATGCGCAGGACAAGGAGCTTGCGGCCGAACTGGCTCAACTCGAAATGCATTTTCGGGAGGCCTCGGCTCGGGTTGAGAAGTCTCTGCTTGATCGCTATAACCAGGTCAAGGCCTCGCGGAAAGATCAGCCGCTGGCAGCAGTGCGTGGAGGTATCTGTGCGGGTTGCCGCTTGCAGATCCCGCCGCAGCTCATTGCCCAAGTCAAACGGTCGGACGATTTACATCTCTGCCCCTACTGCCGTCGGATCCTGTACTGGGAAGGTGAGCCGGTCACAGAAGCTCCTTCGGTGCCGGAAGGCAAACCGTCGGATTTCGAGGTGGGGGAATCAGTTTAGGTTAGTCCTGCCAGTACGGCTTGGGTGGTCTTGAAGTGGAGCTTCGCCACCGAATCCAGCCGTTCCTGCCCGTGCTTCTTGATGATCATCCTCGCAGCGAGTTCGACAGTCGGGGAGGCGCCTTTAGGCAAGGTGGTGCCGACTTT
>CAZNBG010000183.1:0-6612 GCA_964570915.1 uncultured Nitrospira sp.
CGTCGTCAACAGAGGTGGCTTGTGATCAACCGCAACCGGCTCATCGCAATACTCTTCCGCCGAAGTCGAGCGACGCATCTTGAACAGCGTTCAAGAAACGAGTCTGTTTTCGACCTTGATTCCCGTCGGGGGGACATCCGATTCACTCGGCGAGAAGATCGTGTCCGCTCGTATCACGGTGGACGAGACCATCGATCCCCACTCCAGTCTGTCCGCGCTGAAAGGTATCCTCATCGGCGGCTCCATGTTTCTCCTCTCACCCTTCTTCGATCTGGAATACGATTACGCCGTCAAGGTCGGCCTCGAGCTCGAACGCTGGGACGGCCAACTGAAGCGCTATGAAGCCCGCTCATCCGGCACGGTGTATTACAAATTGTTTGGTGCCACGCCGGTCATGATCGACGAACTGAAGGGGCATGTCACGGACACGTGCCTCACCAACCTGACGGCGCAACTCGTTCGCGACACCCACCTTTACATGGCCAGCAGCGCCTCATTGCCAACACCCGGCATCCGCACGGTGACCGTCAAGGCGCGAAGACCCTCGACCGTGTCACCAACTCGCTCCATGGTCCCCGTCACCGGCGCCCCGACTCCATAAGTAACGTTCATCGGGACTGAGCCGATCCTCCATCTGGCCCATCCGGCGCGTTCAATGATATAGTGACTTCTCTTCCCACACGGAGAGACACATTTATGGACATTGACGCATTTCGCCTCATGGTCGCCAAGAATCCAAAAGGATTTCTCGGGCGTTATGGACTGGGGAACAAGATCCTTCAGGAAGGCGGTAAGTTCGAGGAAGCCGTGGAGCATCTGACAGTTGCCACGCAGCTGGACCCGACGCATGTCGCGTCCCATCTGGCGCTGGGCCGTGCGTTGATCGGATTAGGCAGGAACGTTGATGCCAAGCCGATCCTCGCTGCCGGCATCGAGGCCGCCCTCTCGGGACGATCCAACGGCGGCAAGGATCTGGTGCCGGAAATGCAGCAATTGCTGCGTACCCTTGCATGACCACGTGCGCGCGACACAGGAGTCCCTCATGAACCTCGACGATGCTAGAAAGCGGATTGAATCAGCCGTGACTCAATATGGACAACATGCCGCTCCCGCAATCGACCTCGTCATGGCCGAGGTCCGCTCCGATATGGGAGCAGGCGCATTCAACGAATTGATCGAAGAGTTCGATCTTGAGTTGCTGTACAACATCGCCCCGATGGAATCGGACCACTCCAATAGTTGAGTAGATATTCCCTGTACCTGCATCGATTTTCAATCGGGATTGTCACGCGTCCCTACCTATGCCGCTAATTTGGGCCGCAATCTCAGGACATGGGTTCGGCCACGCCGCCCAGGTTGTGCCGGTGCTCAATGTATTGGACCGCCTCGTTCCCAATCTCCGGGTTCTCCTGCGCACCACTGTCCCTTCGTCATTCTTCCAGGATCGTCTCACGATTCCTTGGGAAATCAGTGCCGTCCAGCAGGATATCGGCTCCATTCAAAACGGTCCCATGGCGATCGACGTGGAGACCACCTGGCGTGAGCATCACCGATTCCACAGCACCTGGAGCGACCGGCTTCAGACTGAAATCGTAGCCATGCAGGCGGCCGATCCGGATGTTGTCCTGGCCGACACTCCATACCTGGCGCTGGCAGCGGGGAACGCGGCTGCTATTCCTTCCATCGCCCTCGTGAGTTTGACCTGGGATCTCATCCTGTCCGAGTATCAGGCTCCTCCATCGATCGATCGCCAGGCGATCATCCAGTCGATTCGACAGGCCTATGCTCACGCCGATCTCGCGCTACGTATGGCCCCTGCGCCAAAAATGGAGCTGTTCCGGCGAATGATCGATATCCAGCCGATCGCCGAACCGGCCACTGCCGCGCGGGAACAACTCACCACGCTTCTGGCGCTGACTCCTCAAGAGCGAACCGTGCTTATCGGATTCGGCGGAATTCCGCTCGATTCTCTCCCTTTTGAGACATTAGAGTCACTGACAGGCTATCGATTCCTTTTCGACGGATCGGTGCCGTCAGAAAGCACGCGCTTCGTTTCCATCCAGACCCTGCCGTTCTCATTTAAAACGTTGCTGGCCTCGGTCGATATCATCCTGACCAAACCGGGCTACGGAACCTTGGTCGAGGCTGTTGCCCTGCAAACTCCGCTGGTCTATGTGCGGCGGTACAACTTTGCGGACGAACAGCCGCTGGTCGACTATTTGCATCGATATGGAAGAGGTGTCGAACTCTCCGTGAGCGATTTCATGCAGGGCCGGTGGCGGCCGGCGCTCCAAAAGGTCCTTGCGCTCTCAGTCCCCGCCGCGCCTCCACCCTCGACCGGGGCGAATGAAGCTGGGACCATCCTCGCCTCATACCTCTTAAGAACGAGACCATAACCCGTGCGCCTGCGCGTCACCGCTATCATCCTTCTGACTCGCTTCGTCGAACGAACCAGCTCTCTAATCTCTCAGATCCAGTTTTTCCTGTATGGAGTGCTTCCTGTCCTCCTCCCTCCCGACAAGCTTACCGCGCTGACCAGGGCCTATTACCGTCAGAGCTATGGAGGGCTTGAACGAGACTTCCGCACGGACCGATACAAATGCACTCTCGATAGCTGGGAAGAAGCAGTGGCTGCGAAACACATGGCTTCAAGCGGGATCGTCGTTGTATTGGGAGCCGGCCTGGGACGTGAATCCATAGCCCTAGCCGAGCGGGGCCATCAGGTGATCGGACTGGACAATAATTATGACGGGTTGCACATTGCCACCACGCGCGCGTCTGCGACACATCTTCCCGTGGTTTTTCTCCAGGGGGACTTCCGGCAGCTCCCAATCGGCAAGGGACAGGCCGATTATCTGTTTCTATCCAGCGTCATGTACAGCGCCATTCCAGGCAGGCGGCAACGCCAAGAGTGCATTCGTGTATTCCGCTCGGCTCTGAGCCAGGAGGGGAAAATCGTGCTGAACTTCCTGCTTTCCCACGAATGGCAGACGAAGTCGCACCGCTTGATCGATACCGTCAACCGATGGCTGCTGAAACTGCCCGGGGCAAATCAGGATTATCAGCTTGGCGATTTCTGCCCACATAGCCCCTTCATGCATTCGTTTCTGGACGATACGTAGCTCCGGTCTGAGCTTACTGGAGCCGGCGCAACGATACTTGAACTCAACTGGAAAGAAGGATTTGCCGTGATCACCTAACCGCTACTCGAGGCGGAATGGCGAAATATCCCTAGCGAGGGCATATGGGATTTGCTATTCTCCTGGCCTATGAACCCTGCCGCCATCTACACCACAAATTCAGATTACGTTCAGCGAAACGTTGCCGGCGAATGCATTCTCGTTCCCATACGGAGGAATCTCACCGAATCCAACAGCATCTATGTCCTGAATGAAACGGGAGCCGACCTTTGGCGGCGGATCGACGGAACCCGATCCGTTCAAACGATCGCCGATGAGTTCATTGAAGAATATGACGTCACCGTGGAACAGCTTCATCAGGATTTGCAAACCTTGCTGACCGACCTACTCTCGATTCATGCCATACACGAGGTGACTGTCGCCGATGGTCCCACTGGATAAGATTCGGTCCCTGCCCGAACGATTCCCACTTTCCTGCCAATGGGAGATCACCTGTCGCTGCAACCTCCGTTGCGCCATGTGCTATACGGATTGCCTCAATCGTCCACAATTTGTTCACCACGAGCTCACGACAGCCGAGATGTTGCGCATTATGGACGAACTGGCCGATGCCGGCACATTGGAACTGTGTCTGACCGGCGGCGAACCCCTCAGCAGGCCTGATTTCTTCTTAATCTATGAACAGGCCGTTCGGCGTGGATTCCTGGTTACGGTCTTTACGAACGGGACGCTGATCACGGACTCTGAAGCCGATCGATTTGCGGCGCTGCCGCCTCACTGTCTTGAGATCAGCCTTCATGGGTCTACTGCCCAGACTTTTGAACGGATCACTCAACACCAAGGTTCGTATCACCGCTGCCTCAGAGCCATCCGTTTACTGCTCGATCGCCACCTCCCGTTGACACTCAAGACCACCGCGCTCTCGCTGAACCAACATGAAATCCTATCGATCAAGCAGTATGCGGCCTCGCTCGGTGCTGTCCGATTCAAGCTCGGCCAGGAACTGCGATCCGAACTCGACGGAGGGGCCGGCCCCTTCCGGTATGCACTGTCCGAACGAGAGCTCCAGGAGTTGAACCGGAAGGATCCCCTGCTGTGGGAAGAAGCCGGCCGGCGATCCCAAGCCGATCTCTCTCCCTGCAATAGCGGCATGCAGAGATTTCACATCGATGCCTATGGCCGCTTGCAGCTCTGCTCAGGCAATCGCCGCCACAGCTACGACCTGCGGAAGGGATCATTCAGAGAAGGTTTTTTTGAAGTCTTGCCGGCATTCACGTGTGAACACAAGAAGCCGGAGCTTTCTGCATTGCTCCAACCGATGACACACCGTGGATAACCCACGAGCCATACCAACTGTCCCATATGGCGCCTTCAGCCGGAAAGTGCACGACTGGTCCACACAGCACCATCACGTGGTGAAAGCCCAGCTCGAACTGACCTATCGCTGCAATCTTCATTGCCGCCACTGTTATACCGATCCCTACAACGACCCTCGGTTTTTCCCGCGCGAATTGACCCTTGACGAACTCTATCGGCTGTTAGACGAGTTGCAGGACCTCGGCATCATCTGGCTGAACCTCTCCGGCGGCGATATCTTCATGCATCCGCGTTTTTTTGAGATGTACGAGCGCGCGCACGGGAAGGGATTCTTGCTCCAGCTCTACACCAACGGGACACTGTTCACCCGGTCGGTGATCCAGCGGTTGCAAGCTAGGCCTCCGTTCACCATCGATGTCTCCTGCCATACGCTGAACGAGGCACGATTCGATTGGTTTACACAGGTACCGGGCTCCTATCACGCGTTCATGCGCGGCATCGCGTTGCTCAGGGAGAGCAGTCTGCCGTTCACGCTCAAGACCAAGCTGATGAGCTGGAATAAGGATGAGCTGCACGAGCTTCAGAAATTCACGGAGTCACTCGACCAGCCGTTCGGGTACACCACGTCGCTTTCGCCACGGCTTGATGGCGACTGCTCTTCGCTTACCTATAGAATCTCGCCCGAAGACCTGCGGGCGATCGGTCGAAGCGAACTTGGCGCCGAACAGGGCCAGCTCTGTGATGGGGAACCACTCGGGGGGCCTGGGCACGACCGGCTGTTTCGTTGCGGCTGTGGCAGCAATACCATTCATATCAATGCCTGGGGCGAACTCAGCACCTGTACTTTCCAATACGAAACTCGTCTTTCGGTCAGGCAATTTTCGCTGCGAGAAGCCGTCGACCGCGTCTTTTCCGAAGTAAGGGGACTGCGCTATCAGGACGAGACACCGTGCCGATCCTGCGAAGTCCATCGATTTTGTGACAAGCAGCCGACACATGCTCGATGGGAAGCCGGCAGCCCAGAGGCGCCGATCCCGTATGCATGCGACATCGCTCATGCACGAGCACAGACGGCGGGACACCATGGCTTGCTGCATCCGTTACGCAGCAAGCCATAGCCAGCGCACATGATCAACAGACGCCCCTGCACTCAGCCCCAACTGTTCCGTATTGACTTAGACGGTGAACAGGCCATCCTCAGCGCCTGCAGTCTCCTCGCCACGACGCTCTCGAACGGCGGAGGCGGTGGATGCAGACCGTCCTCCGCCGGCAACTGTAAGAATCGTGCAGGGATCGGGAACAGGGACTCTGGCCCACGAGCCTCCTAGCAAGAAAAGGATCAACATGAGCAGCAAAAAATCCTACGCACCCCCACAATTGTTCGAAGTGGCGCTTGATCATGAGCAGGCAATCTTATCGTCGTGCAGCATTCTGACCTCCTCGCTCAGTGCCGGAGGAACGACCGGCTGTCGGGCACCGGCCGGCTGCATGAATTACCCAAACGCAGACGCCGCAGGATGCAAACGATCGTCCATTCCGGTGGTCTACATGGGTCAGACCTGTCACGATTCTGGCGTCCGAACCTCATAACCGGCCATGGATATTTCGATCTCTATCGGCGGATTCATCATCAGGATGAGCGAGCCCAAGGACTATCCAACTCTGGCCTGGCCACTGCGCCCTTTCGAATCATTTGTCGCTCCGTCTGGCTTTCCTGCGGATATCCATGTGGACGTGTCGGTCGTCTCCCCTTTACCCAATTTCGACTCTCCACGGCTTCGGTTTGACGCCGGGACAGGGCTCTGGAAATTGTTCGATACCAATGATGGATTGGCCATCGAAAGCCTGCATACCTTCACACGTCAACCGCGAGTCCGTGCCGCCGTCTTCGACAACTATCGGCGGGTTCATGCATGGATCCTCCCGGAATATTTAGGGGGACAAGTCGGCTGGTGCCCGATGTACCTCTTCAATCCCGTCGTCGAGGTATGCTTTCTGGCACACCTTGCGCGGACCGGTGGAATACTCCTCCATGCTGCCGGTCTGGTTTCTCAGCAGGAGGGGATTGTCTTTACCGGACCTTCTGGAGCCGGTAAATCCCCAATCGCCCGGATGTTTGCGGACCGCCAAGCCTCTGTGCTCAGCGACGAACGTG
>CAZNBG010000184.1:0-6590 GCA_964570915.1 uncultured Nitrospira sp.
CAGCAACTCCAACCGGCCAGACTGCCCACGACAGGACCGTGCGGATCATCCTTGGAGAGCGGGACATCTTTCAGATCGCAGGCGGGATCACGATAGCCGGGTTTCCCGACATGCTTGAGCAATTCGTCATCGCCCGGACAATAGTCGAAGCCATAGGTCTCGTCATAGCCCTTTGCCGGGCAGTTAGGATTACCGGGTGTAAAACAATCCGGGTCGTTGATGAGGCCCCATCGATAGAAGCGTTCGTCGCGCGCGTCGCCGCGCAAGACTCGATACCAGTCGATCATGACGCCGAGCCGTTGCTGATAAACGTAGGTAAAGAAACGCGCATTGCCGGCCGTGGCGTTGAACCAAATTTCCGCCCCAACTCGTTCGGCGATTGTCAGATCTTTGCCATAGTGAAATGCTGAGGAGGCGGATGTGTCGCTCGCGGCGACGGCTGTTCGTTCCGTCAGGGCCACATATCCAAGGAGTAAGGCCAAACCAAGAAAGAGTGTGAATACAAGCTGTCTCCTTTTCATGACAATTCCCCCTCTGTTCTTAGGAGTACTGCGTGAAAAAGGTTATCGTGCTCGCACGCGTGCTCGGCAGTGTGCGAGTGTGACCAGATCGTCGGGTACTGTCGAAGATGATGCAAGGCGGGTATTCCTCCCCCCTCATGATCCAGGTCATCTAGAGGATGAGCTTCTCACCAGACGGCTGGTGGGGCTCTTCTTCATAGCATCGGGACACCCTCCACGTTCAGTGCACTTGTGTGACGAAATTCCTGGCGACTGCACGTTGAGTGAATCTGCAAACAGTTTGCCGAACCGCCCGCCACAAAATACAGCAAATGTGTTGGAAATCGTACAAGAATCTCAGCCTTAACCCTGAGAGTCGTATCCGATCAGATACCCAAGAGGATCTGGAGGATACAGTGAGGGCGAGTCTTCAGCTTAAGTAAGGAACAGCCTCTGGTAAAAGAAACCAGTGAGTAAGACACTGCGGTACAAATATGGTGGATGCAGGGCGACTAGTTAATAGTAGGATATCCGGTTCTCTACAGCGTCAGTTCAGCAACCACCTATCAGTAACAGGCCAAATCTGGGGACCTGAAGGCCTCTCATATGAGATGAAGGAAGGGTCGGTGTCGTGCCTTACCCCAGACACCGACTCTGGCTCGCCATCAGCGGGCAGGGGAATATCCTACCCGTCCCGATCACATGATATCCATGGAGGCTTTAAAACACCCTGCGCAGGGGAACGGTCGATGCCTTCCAAACTTGCAGATTCCTTCTTCGCAACGCGTCATCTGCAAGTGATTGATCTAGAGGGACTTGTTCCTTGACAGACGAAAAGCATTCTTGCTAGCTTGACGAGTTATTTCTTAAAGTGAGCGTCCGTTCATCTTCTCCCGACCAGGCTGTAGGTTCAGTGAATTTCCAAGAACTGATTCTTGCCCTCCATCGATTCTGGGCCGATCAAGGGTGTGTCATTCATCAACCCTATGACATGGAAATGGGTGCCGGCACCTTTCATCCGGCCACGTTTTTACGGTCACTCGGACCGGAGCCGTGGCGTGCAGCCTATGCGCAGCCTTGCCGCCGTCCGACTGATGGCCGTTATGGGGAAAACCCGAACCGTCTTCAGCACTACTACCAATACCAAGTCGTCCTGAAGCCTTCTCCGGACAACATTCAGGAGCTGTATCTGGACAGTCTGGCTCGCCTGGGGATCAATCCGAAACACCACGACATTCGCTTCATCCAAGACGATTGGGAATCGCCCACGTTGGGGGCTTGGGGACTGGGGTGGGAAGTGAGACTGGATGGAATGGAGATCACTCAGTTTACCTACTTTCAGGAGATCGGCGGAATTGAACTGAGTCCGATCACTGGCGAAATCACGTATGGCACGGAACGCATCGCAATGTATCTGCAGGGAATCGACAACGTCTTTGATCTTGCCTGGACCGACAGTGTCACGTATCGAGATATCCATCACGAGACCGAAGTACAAGGGTCGCGCTATAACTTCGAGCAGGCGGACGTCGCCATGCTGATGCACACGTTCCAGGCGAATGAAGCGGAGTGTAAGCGATTACTTGCACAGACCGATCAACGCCTGACGTTGCCGGCCTACGACTACTGTATCAAGTCATCTCACTTGTTCAACCTGCTGGATGCCCGAGGGGCGATTAGCGTCGCCGAACGGACGGGCTACATCGCTCGGGTGCGGGCCCTCGCCAGGCACTGCGCCGAGCGCTACCGCGACGAGCGAGCGGCAATGGGACATCCGTTGATGAGTCTCGAGAGGAAAGCCATGAAGTCGGGGATGCCTCGTCCGAAGACCGGAGCGGGCCGAACCTAACGGATTATGGCCACTCAAAAGAAAACAGGACGTCCTAATGCTTTGCCGAAGAAAGATACGGCGGCCTCCTCGCCTGCCGTGGCCGAGTTGCTACTGGAAATCGGTATAGAAGAGCTCCCCTATCAATTCATTGTTCCAGCGCTGACGTCACTCAAGGAATCTGCCGAAGGTCTCTTCAACAATCAGCGGCTTACGTTTCAGTCTATTCGCACCATGGGCACGCCGCGCCGACTGACGATCGTCATTGATGGTGTGGCGTCGAAACAGACTTCCATGACAAAAGAAGCGATGGGGCCGTCGAAGGCCGTCGCATTCGACCAAACCGGTCAGCCGACCAGAGCCGCTATAGGATTTGCTGCAGGTCAGGGTGTCGCTATACAGGATCTTCAGATTCGCCAGACTCCGAAAGGCGAGTACCTTTTTGCCGTGAAACGTGAAGCAGGTCGTCCAGCTACTGCTATACTGATCGACACATTGCCACAACTGGTGTCAGGCCTCGCATTTCCAAAAGCCATGAAATGGAATGAAACAGGTCTCCGCTTCGCGAGGCCCGTGCGATGGATCGTTGCGCTGTTTGGAGGGAAGGTGGTGCCGGTACAGGTGGCTGGCATCACAGCCGGAAATCGAACGTATGGTCATCGCGTGATGGGTGGTGGAAAGCTCATGACCGTGAGGGATTTCAAGACCTACAACCATGAGCTTGAGCGGCGGGGAGTGATCATCGATCCCGATCGCCGTCGAACAACGATTCGTGAGCAAATCGATCGTCTGTGTGCCAAAGCCGGGGTCGGATTGATCGCGGATGAAGCCCTCCTTGATCAGGCGGTGTATACCACGGAATGGCCTTGTGCCGTCTTGGGCAACTTCAGACGGGAGTATTTGGCGGTTCCTCAAGAAGTCTTGATGACGTCGATGAAAGAACATCAAGGATTTTTCTCGGTACGGGACAAGAAGTCCGGCAAGCTGGCGCCGCAGTTCATCGCCATTGCCAACAATGACGTCAAAAATATGTCGTTGATTCGGACGGGAAACGAGCGAGTATTGGCAGCGCGATTGGCGGATGCGAAATTTTTCTTCGATGAAGATCGGAAAGTGAGGCTGGAGGAACGGGGAAAAAAACTCACCGGCGTCACGTTCCATCAGAAGCTCGGCACGATGGCCCAGAAGCAGGAGCGAATCAGGAAGCTGGCTGCATCCATCGCCGCTCACCTGGATCCGGGGCCAGATGGGCTACGACAAGTTTGTGATCGGGCGGCGGCTCTGTCCAAGGCCGATCTTCTGACGGGAATTGTGGGGGAGTTCCCCGAGCTGCAAGGCATCATGGGCGGCGAGTACGCCCTGCATGATGGAGAATCGACAGCGGTGGCTCAAGCCATTCGAGAGCAATATTTGCCCAAGGCGATTGAAGGAGAATTGCCCACGACGTTGCCGGGAATGATTCTTTCCCTGGCAGATCGGCTGGATGCAATCGCCGCGTTTTTCCATGCGGGTATCGTACCGACGGGATCGGAAGATCCCTTTGCCTTGCGCCGTCACGCCACCGCGATCGTTCGTATCATTCTTGAATCAAATCTCCGAATGAATTTATCGAGATACATTAATAATGCAAAAAACCTCGTTTCTGATGATGGCTTTAAGGGTCTTTCGGATTCAGAAGGGCAAGGCGTACGTCGGATCACTGAATTTATCTTGGAACGGGTTCGACATTATGGTCGAGTCGCTCATCTTTTGCGGGATGATATTATTGACGCGGTACTTAAACCAGTTGGTGATAAGCCATTAGACCTCGTGGATCTTGTCCAGAAAATGAAGGCGCTTGAAGCTGTGACGAAGAAGCCGGAGTTCGATTCCTTGATCGTGGCGTTCACACGTGCGCATCGGCTTGTCGAGAAAGAACAATGGACCCCGGAACCAGTGGATGAGGCACGGTTTCAGGACGCCGCCGAATCCGCGCTTTACAAAGCCGTTGTGACCGAACGCGGCACGATAGAGGCCTCGGTCAAAGCCGGCGAGTACGGTCGGGCGCTGGATGCGTTGGTGGGTTTCAAGCCGGCCGTCGACGCCTTTTTCGCCGCTGTCATGGTCAATACCGAGGACAAGGCCGTTCGCAGCAACCGGTTGTCGTTGCTGAAAGAGGTCGATGAGCTGTTCATGTCATTCGCGGACTTTTCCCAGATTGTGGTACAAGGACGGTAGGTCAAATCGACCTACGAGACGGGCATCCTGTCGGCGGGACGTGAGACAAGACTGGAGGTGCCATGGATCAGCCGATGACGGACAGCCGCCGTCGGGCGGACAAGATCCGACGGTTTTCTCTGACAGTCTCGCTGGCCTTGATGGTGATCTGCAATGCGATCCTCCTCGCCGGACTCAAACTTAGCGGCATCAACTTGGATGACTTGGTGAAGACGCCTGACCTGTTCAATGCAAAACAGGATGTGTGTCTTCGGCTGACGTGGCAGTCGTTGCCCGGCGCGAATGAGCCCGTTCGCCTCTGCTCGGAATGGCTCAATCTTTCCGACCCCAATGGAAAGACCCATTATCTCCAGCCCGACACGAAGCTCAAGAAGGGATCGGACGGGCAATACTATGTCGATGAAGGGATTCAAGCGGACTATCGGTTATTGCTGCTGATGCTGTTTGTCACCGTCATTATCGTCGGTGGCGTAAGGGCGAAGTGGTTCTTAGTGAACCGCTATCGGCTCCGTCTGGAATCAGCCGACGGCCGACGCGCGGCGCCCGCTCATTGATACGCACTTGTTCAAGGAGGCTGCGGAGAACTCGGTTGCTCTCGGTACGATGGCCGGAGTTGTCCGTTCGATGTTAACGCCGGATAATTTCGGGATGCTCAAAAAGGCTGTCCAGCAAGGCCACCGCGAGCGAAGGGGCGCGGCGTACGCTTCGGTACGTTGAGCCGCTGAGCGATGCGAGAACGCGCTGGCGGACTTTTCAGCATCCTGCGAGAAGGAGAAGTCACGTGGCAAAGAAATACGTCTACTATTTCGGCGACGGCAAGGCCGAGGGCACCTCGAACATGAAGGAACTGCTCGGCGGAAAAGGCGCAGGATTGGCCGAGATGACTAATTTGGGGATCTCGGTCCCGCCCGGCTTTACGATTTCGACCGAAGCGTGCGTCGAGTATTATCGGATCGGTAAGCAATACCCACAGGGAATGTGGGAGGCCACATTGCAGGCGCTCAAACGCGTTGAACGTTCGATGGGGATGGGATTCGGGAATCCTGAACGGCCGTTGCTGGTCTCAGTTCGATCCGGCGCCCGCGCCTCGATGCCGGGCATGATGGATACCGTGCTGAACGTCGGCCTGACCACCAAGACCGTGGAAGGTCTGGCGGCAAAAACGCGAAACGATCGATTTGCCCAAGATAGCTATCGGAGATTCGTGTCGATGTTCGGCAGCATCGTGATGGGCGTGCCCCGCGAACATTTCGAAGCCATCCTCAAACACAAGAAAGCCGAAGTCGGGGTCGCGCACGAGACGCATTTGGACGCCAGACATCTCCGGGAATTGGTCGCAAGTTTCAAAGCCCTCATCAAGGAAGAAACAAAAAAAGATTTTCCAGACGAACCACTGGAGCAACTGCAGCTGGCGATCAACGCGGTCTTTTCCTCTTGGTTCGGCGCCCGTGCCATTACCTATCGGCGGTTGTACAGCATCCCCGATTCGTGGGGAACGGCGGTGAACGTCGTGGCGATGGTCTTCGGGAATATGGGGGAGACCAGCGGCACCGGCGTGGCCTTTACGCGGAGCCCGAGCTCCGGCGATCGGTCGTTCTTCGGGGAATGTTTAATGAACGCCCAGGGCGAAGATGTCGTCGCGGGGATTCGAACCCCGCTCCCGGTGAGCGCCCTCGCGAAAAACGTTCCAGAAGCCTACAAGGAACTTGAACACACGTATAAAAGACTCGAAAAGCACTATCGGGATATGCTTGACCTCGAATTTACGATTCAGGAAGGCAAGCTCTATATGCTGCAGACCCGTGTCGGCAAGCGGACGGGAATTGCAGCGGTCAAGATCGCCGTGGATATGGTGAAAGAAGGGGTCATCTCCAAGCAGGAAGCGGTGCAGCGTATCGGGGCCGATCAACCCGCGCAGTATCCCTATCCGATTTTTGACTCCAAAGAAAAATCCAAATCGAACCCGCCGGGGAAAGGGTTTCCGGCCGGGCAAAGCGCAGCGGCACGCCAAACCCCAAAAAGAACCCGGTCTGAGCCGATGGATC
>CAZNBG010000185.1:0-6578 GCA_964570915.1 uncultured Nitrospira sp.
CGATTCGGTTTCTTTCTTCAGCAGTTCGTTCGCGTTCGCATAGTTGTTGATCGTCCTCGTGAGAGCGGCCTTGAACCCTACCAAATGCGTGCCGCCTTCCTTGGTATTGATGTTGTTCGCGAACGAGAACAGGTTTTCTGCGTAACTGTCGTTGTACTGAAGGGCCACTTCCAGAATCATTTCCGGCTTCTCGACCTTGACATAGATCGGCTTGTGCAACGGCGTTTTGGCTTCGTTCAGATGTTCGACGAAGGACACGATCCCGCCCTTGTAGAGAAAGATCTGTTCTTTCGCCGGCTCCTTCCGCTCATCTCGCAGAGTAATGGCCAAGCCCTTATTCAAAAAGGCCAGTTCGCGGAGCCGCTGTGCCAGCACGTCGAAGCTGAATTCCAACGTCTCGAAGATTTGACCGTCCGGCTTGAACCGCACCTTGGTCCCTCGGCGCTTGGTCTTGCCCGTCTCCTTGAGGGGGGCATTGGGCTTCCCACGCTCATATCGCTGCTCGAACACCTGGGCATCCTGCCAAATCTCCAGTTCGAGCCATTCCGACAAGGCATTCACGACCGAGATCCCGACTCCGTGCAGGCCGCCGGAGACCGTGTAGGCACCTTGCTCGAATTTCCCGCCGGCATGAAGAACCGTGAGCGCCACCTCGGCGGCGGACTTGTGTTGCGTGGGATGCATCCCGGTGGGAATGCCGCGCCCGTTGTCGATGACCGTCACGCTCCCGTCGATATGGATCGTGACCTCGATCGCCTCGCCGAATCCCGCCATATGCTCGTCGACGCTGTTGTCGACGACTTCATACACCAGATGGTGGAGGCCATCCACGCCGGTACTTCCGATGTACATCGCCGGCCGCTTTCGTACCGCATCGAGTCCCTCGAGGACTTTGATCTGATCGGCGCGATAGCTTTCTGACTTGGTTGGGGAAGCGTCTTCTGTGGCCATCCGATTCCTAACAACGTGTTGAGAAACGAACCTCGCCGTGCCTGACCCAGAGATGAGCGGTAAGACCAATCCCGGCGGACTGTGACAGCATGCTGCTAAATCTTAATGGGCATGACCACGCACTTGAACCCCGGACTTTCCGGCTCCTGGATGAGACACGGACTCAGGGGCGTATCCATCTGAAGAGACACCGTTTCCCCATCCATCACACTGAACGTATCCAAAAGATAACGGGCGTTGAATCCGGTGTTGAGCGCATCGCCCTCGTACCGAGCCGGCAATTCTTCCGTCGCTTCTCCATAGTCCGGACTGCTGGAAAACAGGGTCATCTTGCCGGAGGTGAACGAAACCTTCACCGCACTGGCCTTGTCCTTGGACAGCACCGACACTCGACGCAGCGCACTCTCGAGTTCTGCCCGGTTCACGTTGATGTGCTTGCCGCTCTCTTTGGGAATGACCTGCTGGTAGTTGGGATAGTTACCTTCCATCAGGCGTGAGGTCAGCAGAAGACCGCTCTTGCGAAAGATCATGAGATTCTTCGAGAAGCCGATGAGCGGATCGCTCTCTCCTCCCTCTTCCAAGAGATGTCGAATCTCATGCGCGGCTTTCTTGGGGATAATGGCTTTTATTTCCTGCGGGATCCCTTTGCTGCCGGCCTTGCCCACCTCCTGCTCCGCCACTGCGAGCCGATGGCCGTCAGTGCCGACTAGTCGAAGGGTGGTTTTTCTGTCGGTTGCGATCAACGTGACCAACAGGCCGTTCAAGATGTACCGAGCGTCGTTATCACCTGCGGCGAAGAGGGTCTTCCGAATCAATTCGAGTAGTCCGTCTCCCGAGAGAGGTGTCAGCCCTTCGCGCTCGATCGTCGGCAATGCCGGATATTCGGTGCTGGGGAGCCCCACCACCTTGAATTGGCTCTTTCCAGCCTGGATGGTGGTCCAGTTGTTGTCCATAGCCGTCAATTCAATGTCGCCGGGAGGTAATTCCTTCACGATCTCGAACAGTTTTCGAGCCGATATCGTCACGCCTCCGCCCGTGATCATGGTCGCCTTGTAGAGACCTCGCATACCGATCTCGAGGTCCGTGGCGATAATCTCCACCCCATCCTGCCTGGCTTCCAACAGAATGTTGGATAGTATCGGCATCGTATTGCGTTTCTCTACGACGCCTTGCACCCGTTGAAGACCCGTCAGTAGCTCATCTCGTCCAATGCGTACTTTCATGGAGTGCTCTCCCCGCCAACTCGTTAGCTGCGAAGAATATGTTCCTTCAATGTTTCGAGCGTCGCATGCAGCTCCGTATCAGTCTCCTTGGCCTTCGCGACCTGTCGGCACGCGTGAATGATGGTCGTATGGTCCTTGCCGCCAAATTGTCGTCCGATTTCCGGATACGATGCGTCGGTGAGTTCGCGACACAGATACATCGCAATCTGCCGAGGATGCACAAGTGTTTTGCTCCGGCGGCGGGATTTCAGCTCCGTCAATTTGACGTGAAACTGGGAACAGACTGCTTCTTGAATATCATCCATCGCGACAATCTTTTTCTTGTCCCCGATGAGGTCGCGAAGGACGCTTTTCGCGAGCTCGAGGGTAATGACTTGCCCCGTCAGCGAGGCGTACGCACCCAATCGAACCAGACTCCCTTCGAGTTCGCGGATATTGCTCTTCATCGTGGTGGAGAGGAACTGTATAACATCTTCCGGCAGTTTGACTCCTTCATCCTCTGATTTCTTCCTCAAGATGGCGATACGGGTCTCCACATCTGGAGGCTGTAAATCCGCAATCAGCCCCCATTCAAAACGGGATCGCAGGCGTTCCTCGATATCCGGCATGTCCTTGGGAAAGCGATCGCTGGAGAGAACGATCTGTTTGTGTCCCTCATACAACGCATTGAAGGTATGGAAAAACTCCTCCTGCGTCCGCTCCTTTCCGACCAGAAATTGGATGTCGTCGATCATGAGCATGTCAATATGGCGGTAGCGCTTCCGAAGATCCATCATTTTGTCGTAGCGGATGGAGTTGATCACTTCATTTGTGAACTGCTCGGTCGTCAAATACGCGATTCGGACATCACTCCTTTCCGCCACATGATTTCCTATCGCGTTCAAGAGATGGGTCTTTCCCAGGCCCACGCCTCCGTATATGAACAGGGGGTTGTATGTCTGGCCCGGCTGTTCGGCGACCGCCATGCATGCGGCGTGGGCAAATTGATTCCCAGCGCCGACCACGAAATTCTTAAACGTATATTTGGGGTTCAGCTGGATCCCACGGCGTGGCCTCGCTTGAGTGCCCCCTCTCGAAACCCCTGCCGCCCCTGGAGGCTCGATCGGCTGACCAGCCGTCTTCTCCACCACCATAAACACGACGACTATTGGTCCCCCACCGCGAGCCGTCGACATAGCTTCTTCTAAGAGAGGCCCATAGTGCGTATGTAGCCACTCGCCAAAGAACTTGTTCGGAACCCCGATGTGTGCGGTCGAGTTTTCAATCCGGTGTAAATGCACCGGAAGAAACCATGTGTCAAACACCTGCTTGGGGACCTTCCCTCGGATGTAGTGCAGGGCTTCCTGCCACACTGCGTCGTTAGTCATAAGTGACTCAAATTCCTATGCACAGGCTTATTCACACCTGTGGATAACCATCCTCCTGTTGATTCAATTTCGCTAAAAGTAGGCATGCTGCATACCATGTTGTACCCTCACCTGTCGAGTCACGTCGTCCGTCGCACGATACCCTTCTTCTGGCCTTCACAGGCTCTTCACACCTTTCAGCTCTTCCATACAGAGCGTATCCCCAACCTTATCCGTTCCTCTGCACCAGAGTTCACATAACAAAATCAATCGACTACCCCTTATCCTCCTTATTCACTTCACTATTCCTATTCCGACGACTACTAATTTTCTTTTTCCATAGATCTCGGAGTTACAGAGTCTCAATCTGCTCACGTTTCAGCAACACCGACACCACTTGTTCGTACGACAATCGCGCTCCGTCTTCTCGTGGGAATTCTTTGGTGGTGCTCAGGACCATTCCTGGAAGAAGGGAATCCTTCAGGGAAGTCATCAGAACAGAACCCTGTTCCGGACAGAGGGACTCTGAAATCATACGGAGAGGAGAATGAACGACATACATGACGGGCGACATAAGAGAGAGCCTCACTTAAAAAACGAGCGCGCAGTCCATAGATCGGATAAAAGCGCCGATCGCTAGGTGTGTTTCATATCGGATGTGAACGTGACGGCACAACGCCGATCGATCGACTGTGGTATCAAGAATAAAGGGAAGATCCAGGTGTTCAATCGAGGGAAGATACGTTTCGAGGAGATCGACATCGATGATATCATCCAGGGGTTCAGTCAGGAGACGAACGGATTCATGAAGGAGCACGACTGATGTCGTATGAGATCCCGATGCAAGCCCGAGGGCAATTCGCAACGCCTCCACAGGGCGGTGAGTTTTTCGCGGATCTTCTTGAATGACAACGGCGATGTTCTTAGCCACAGGAGATTCGATCGTCTCAGGTGAATGAGAGGAATGGCTTACAGGTATCAATGATCCCGGAAAGAACAACAAGACCGCAGAGAGACATCTTCGGGTCCAGATCGGCAGTTGATACGTCATGGTGGCGACAGCCATACGCACAGACAAAAACGCGGGCACCGGAGTGTGCCAAGTCTCGATATGGTTGACAGTGCATGTTCTTGACGCCTTCATCGATGAGATACAGGTAGACCTCGTGACCAGCATCAACGGCGGTCTGGGCGAGTCGAGTGACTGTCGTCGAACTTTCGTGTGATGGAGGTAAGGCTAAGAGGAAACCAATTTTATGTTTCACTATGGGAATCCACAGGAATTTATATTAAATATTCAGTGGGTTACAGAATTTATGGATGGCCAGAGACTAAGAGTTTTTCCGGGGAAAGTCAATCTCAAAAACCGTGCGTTAGGAGCCGAGAATAACGGGGTGAATGTCACGGGAGAGGGTTGAAAGACCGAGGTCATGCTGTGTTTTCGTGATCATGTTACGGAGGAGAGCGGTGCGGTTGGCCACTTCATCATCTCCAAGGATGAGGGTAAATCGACAACCAAGCCGATCGGCCTGGCGCAAGTGAGCCTTCAATGTTGAAGAGCGAAAGTCTGAAACCGCTGGGATTCCCGAGAGACGCAGCTCTTCGAGGGCTGAGAGACCGGCGACAGCCCCTCGATCACCAAACCCCGCAACATAAATAACCACAGGCTGCGGGAGAGCGTTCATCATAGACTCAGGCAGCAACATCGCCATCCGTTCAAGACCGAGGGCGAAACCCACTGCCGCTGTAGGAGGCCCTCCGAGCGTATCAACGAGACCATCGTAGCGGCCGCCTGCCCCTACGGCGTTCTGTGCACCTAGGTTTGTTGCAGTGACCTCGAACGTCGTAAGGTTATAGTAATCAAGCCCGCGAACGAGCCGATGGTTCAAGGAATAGGATATCTTGACGATATCGAGGCCGGCCAAGACCTGGGAGAAGTACGAACGGGCCGCTTCAGATAGTGAGTCAGCCAGCCGAGGAGCCTTCTCGGTTATTGCGCGGCATTCGGGAACCTTGCAATCAAGCACACGGAGCGGATTGGTCTCGATACGGCGTCGGCAATTTGCACAGAGTCCAAGTTCATGTTGTTGAAGGTAATCGACGAGCTGAGGCCTATACGCGTCTCGATCACTCGTATAGCCAAGGTTATTGATCTCCAGCGTCAGACCGGGGAGACCAAGGTTAGAGAGAATTCGCCACAAGAGGGAAATCACCTCAACATCAGCTCGTGGATCAGCCATGCCAAGCGACTCCACACCAAACTGATGAAATTGCCTGAGACGCCCTGCCTGGGGCCGCTCGTGCCGAAACATCGGCCCAAAGTAGAAGTACTTCTGCGGAACCGGAATTGCCGCGCGGTTGTGCTCGATAAAGGCGCGAACGGTTCCAGCAGTTCCTTCGGGACGCAGCGTCAGCAATGTGCCGTCGCGATCCTGGAAGGTGTACATTTCTTTTTCAACGATGTCCGTCGATGCTCCGATGCTTCGGGCGAACAGGGTTGTGACCTCAAAGATTGGAATGCGGATCTCGTAAAAGCCATACCGGTCCGCCCACCGTCTGGCAGTCTCTTCAATAAGACGCCACCGGGGCGTGTCTTCCGGCAACAGATCCTTGACGCCCTTGATGCCTTTGATCATGGCCTTTGGTTGAGAGAAAGAGTGTGGGTCGTCACCATCAAGGATCGTGGACGACAACCCCGTACCATACCGGGTTCGGCGGACTATAACGGCGGCTTCTGCGGCAAGTCAACGGACCGAGCTTGCGCGGCACTGAGTCGAGAGGTATAGTGCGCGGCTTACACGAGAGGCGGCGTAGAGATGCTTTTTCGTTGTAGAACGGACGTATGAGCCAGGACCAAACCAGTCGCCGGGTGATTGCGATCGCCCCAATGCCGCCAGAACCGTCCGCCTATGCGCTTGCCCGATACAGTCGCTCGCCCGATTCGATAGAAAGCAGCATCAAGTGGGTCCACGGCCACTCATCCGAGAAATTCTGGGAACAGTTTTACTTCGACTACGGGCACGCCTCGATTGCCGACCTGGGTCATGTGACTATTTGC
>CAZNBG010000186.1:0-5390 GCA_964570915.1 uncultured Nitrospira sp.
TTGACCAGCTCGCAATCGCCTTCCGATATCAAAGCGTGCTATGAGCGCCATGCCAACTGCTATGTGCTTAAGCCCTTCGACGTCCAGGAGTTCGCCGAAACGGTGCGGCAGGTGGTCAGTTTCTGGAGCAAAGGAGGACGGCTTCCCTCCGACGCGGCGTAAGACCTGGTTGCGGATCGCTTTGCATGAGGTTCAGAGGTCGGGAGGCCTCATCTGTTCCCATACAGAACACGGAAGTTAAGCCCTCGAAGGATGCTCCTGCTGCCGGGTTACAATAAAAGAGCTTGCTCGATTGCTCGAGCAGGCTCTTTTTTTGTGAAACCCGTGCGTAGTGTTTCAGAAGAAAGTCGATGAGCTGAATTCTTCACATGACGTGTTCGTGGCGATGCTGCAAATTTATTGATAGAGAGTATCCCGACAGTCTTTAGAATCATGTCCATCTGAGGGCCGTAAACGACTAGTCTTCCCGAGCCCTTCAATGGCAGGCCGTAAAGTCTTCCAGATTTCATCTGCAAAGAATTGCTGTACCTCACGTCCAGGATGACTGTCATCAGGTAATGCATACAGAGATGTGGGCGCCACTCCTCGGAATTTCACGGTATACGGTTCGAGGAGGTTGAGGGTTTTAAATCCAGCCGTTGAAAATACGTGATCAAGGATCTTGAATTTCCAGGCATCCGACTCAGTCGTTTGGGTAGGGCCTACGAGAATAAACGCATAGGCCAGAATGCCGCGCGAGTGAAGGTCTTGCGAGAGGTCTATCACAGCTTTTTCCCATTGGACACGATACCGTTTGCCAGTATCGTAGATATCGTGTTCCCAATCACGATAGCTGTACTTCCATCCCATGCTGTCAGCAAACAGATTAATGCGGGCATCCAGTAGTTTGAACAGCATGACATTTCGAGAGAGTCTCTGAAAGACATTCCAAGGCGGAGACTGCCCTATGTCTTCTGTCAGAGGGGGACTTGGATCATTCGTCACCACTCCGACCATCACGATATCAGGACTATAGGCGAGGCCGTCACGCCGGAGTGCAGCGAGCTGATCCGCTGTGCCCCATCCGTTCTTGGCAAGGCTAATAATCTCGACATCCGGTCCCGTCAGGCATTGCAACAGCCGAGGATACACTTCGTCGTCTGCAACGCCTTGTCCAAAGGTAAGGGAATCGCCAAGAACAAGGATTCGGACGTGATGAGGAGGCGTGTCTATGGCGTGTTCGCGATCGCGATACCCTTTGGTGTTCACGGTAGGCTGGAGTTTCACGGGGAGTTGTTGGAACGCACCAAAGCCATACTGCTTGGAGTAATCCGTCCTTAAAAACAGCTCTATAGGAATGATGGCAATGACGATACTTGTGACGATGACCATGACAGGCACATAGTAATGTTTGTAGATTCGTTTTCGGCCTGCGGCTGTTGATGCCGCGAAAGGTAACGACAGCACACTTACGAAAAGTGAAAACAAGACGATCGAGAAAGGCGCCTTGAGAGGATAGGCTATCTTGTATCTGCGGCCATTCGTACGTGGATCGGAGTTATCGGAGGACGACATATAAATGTCCTTACCCCAGTGCGAAAACCGTCCTCGCCCCTCCTGTCGGATGGCTTCGTGCTGCACATGCGCTGGATCAAGCATGTTGTCGTCTTCGAACAGCAATAACTCTGAAAGAGAAGATTCCATGGTGTCGCTTGGAGTCAGAAGATCGATCGTGTAGACAAAGCAATGGCCGGCGTTCGAAACAAACTTGTCAGCGGTGAGTCTCTGTTCGGTCCAGAACGCTCCCAATGCAGAAAGAATCAGCGCTATGGTTACAACGCCAATTATGGGAAGAAGTAGCCGAAGCACTCAGATGTCCCTTTCGTGGTAAGCCATGTTATGAAACGCGAAACATCTACACGTATGCTGAGGCGTAACGAGGTGAATAGCTACCACAGTCGAGCAAAGAAAAAAACAGATTCTGTCTGTGAATTCATCGTCTCGTTCATGTGGCTCCGAGCACCCTTCCGCATACATGTCATCGAGACCAATATTCCCCGCGCCATCTAGTTTGAGTCTTTCTGCTCCTGATAAGCTGATTCCATGAGTCGATCTCTTCGTGGGAGGTCCGTCATCGTGGTTGGAGCCGGTCTGGCGGGTTTGACGGCCGCTGTGGGGTTGCAGAGACAAGGCGCGGCCGTGACGGTGCTCGAAGGTCAAGACCGGGTCGGCGGAAGGGTGTTGACGATGAGAGACGGATTCGTCGAGCGACAGTATGCCGAAGCAGGCGCCGATTTCATTGATGAAGAACACGAAGAGATGTGCCGGTTGGCTCGCAGCCTCAATTTGACGCTGGTTCCGGTCTTACATTCCGGATTTTCCTTCGCGCTGTCGTTCAATGGCAAGGTGCGGGCGCCTGTTTCCGGCGAGGGGATCTGGAAGCAGTTGACGCATCATCTGGCTCCTCTGCTCCATGCTTATCGGCTGAGCGACCAGCGATGGGATGGAGCGATTGCCAGGACGCTGGGCGCGATGTCCGTGGCGGACTGGATGAAAGAGGCCTCGTTGCCGCGCGAGTTGCGTCACATGCTGGTCGGTTTGCGGGGATTTTTCCTGGCCGACCCAGCCGACCTGTCGTTGCTCAGTCTGGTCGATCAAGTGGCATCCGGCAGTCCAGGGAAGGGAGGCATGTACCGGATCGCAGGAGGAAACGACCAGCTGCCAAATACGCTGGCGTCGATGCTCCACGACCACTTGCTGCTCCGGCATGAAGTGCTGGCGGTATCCCAATCCAAGACCGCCGTTCGTGTACGTATTCGCAGCGGAAATAGTGAATCGTGGCTTCGATCCGACTATCTCATTCTCGCCCTACCGGCCACGAGGGTGCGGATGCTCGAGATTCACCCGGCCTTGCCCCGTGAGCAGCATGCCGCCATTTGGAAATTGTCCTATGGGCCGGTGACCAAAACGCTGCTGCAGTTCGATCGCCGATTCTGGAGCCAGCCGCATCGGCGATTAGCGTATGGCACGAACCTGTCAATCGGTGCGGTGTGGGATGCCAACGAGCAGCAGAAGGGAAAGCCGGGAATCTTATGCCTGATGGCCGGAGGGACAACCAGTGCGGCGACCCGTCGGCTTGTATCGACGGTCGGGACCGTGGGTCTGGTTCAGGCACTCGACTGGCTCGGCAAGACCAGAAAGAGTTTGGTCTCAATGCGTTCGGTCACGTGGGAACAGGATCCTTGGGTTCAAGGAGGCTACGCGGTCTTTGGTCCGGCATTCGATCCGGCGCTACGCTCATGGCTGGCCCGTCCTTGTGGTCGTATTCTTTTTGCCGGCGAACACACCAGCCTGCGATGGCAAGGCTACATGAACGGAGCCGTGGAAAGCGGATTACGAGCCGCAGCCGAGGTCCGAGCATTGAGCCGGTGATGGGCGACAGCGGAGAAACATGTGACCTTTCTGAGGTGGCGGAATGATCTCGAGGTGTACGGGGTGCCGGCTGATGGTGAGTCACGGAGAGCTGCTTTGACTTGGCTGGTTTGCGGTGACACAATCCGATCACTGCTATCGCCATGGCTGATCCTGTTATGGATGACGATTCGTCGACGTTGATCCGCCTGAGAGGCCATACGCTCCTCTGTCTGCAAGGGTTCCGTGGAGAGGGGTATAGCCCAGCCTTTATCACAAATATGAGTGCGATTCACCGGACGCTTGCCGATAATCCTGACTCTTGGGTTCAGGTTGTCGCTTCTCCCGATGTTGTCTGTGGAGCCTGTCCGCACCAACAGGTCTCCGGGTGCACGTTGAAACATGCGCGATCGGAGGAGGAGATGCATGATCAGGATCGCGTGGTGCTTGAAAAGCTGGGATTGGAGGTAGGAGATCGTGTGCGCTGGTGCGACATTCTGGAACGGATTCGCAGATCAGTGGGCCGTGACGATCTGACTTCCATCTGCGGAACTTGCCGATGGCTACCTCTGGGTTATTGCCGCGAAGGGCTGCACCGGCTGCATGCAACGGCGTCACCGGCTACTCCTCCTGATCCGACGCATCCTCGGAAGGCATGACGCCACAAATCAGCGGATGACGGTGGCCGGACAAGAGTGCCCCTCGCCGAGAGACAGCAAGGGGCAGAACAGCTCCTGTCCGGGTTGCGGGGTGACGGGCTATCGTTCAGCGCGAAAGTGTCCGCTTCAGTCAACCGGTGTGAGTGCTATCCATACCTTGCGATGCCCAACATCTTTACGAGCAAAGCAATGAGCGCGACCACAGCCCCGATGCCGATGAAGCCGTAGATGAGCATTTTTATATGATCCATGGGAACCTCCTTGTGGTTGGAGATGATTGGATTTATTTCTTACCCCTGCAAAGGAAGTGGATCAAAAGGCCCTCGTGCGATTGGTAGTGGTTCGTAAGCCGAGATTCATGGCTCACGAACTTATCGAATACCTCCTTGCCTCCCGTGCCATTCTAGCGATGTGGCCCTGTTCCAGTTGATGTGATTGGTACTCGTGCGGCGTGACGATCCGGAGATGGTTGGATCGAGGATGCTCAGTGGGCAACGGGTGAATAACTGCCCATGCTGCAGGAATCACCGGAAGGAAGAGTCGAAACACCGTCGTGGGGTTCATGTGGATCTCCCGCCCGGGATATAGGATGATGATACGGCAGGAAAGCTCAGACTTCCAGGGGGAGCTCAGACGGGTCAGTGCGTTCCTTGGTATTGTGTGAAAATCCAAGCAGCGAACGGCAACCAGACGCCTTGAAAGATTTGGACCGGCTCGGACTGGTACCACGACAGGCTTAGGATGGCGAGGGGGCCTGCCGTGGTCGTCTATTGGTGGATCTCGATCATCGTCCCGTTCGTCAACGCTACTTTTTCTTGCCCAGCGACTCCTGCAACAAACCCTTCCATTCGTCCCGGTTGACGGCCGGCATTGTCGTAATCTGGATATGCCCCATAGAGGCATTCATGACCGCTGCCTTCATGGCCGTCTTGTTGTCCGGAAATTCCCAGATCGCCACAACATCGTATTCGCCAAGGCAATAATAAGCCTGAATCAGCTTCCCGCCGAACGCTTTGGCATTCTTCTTGACCATCTCGGCGCGCTCGACGCCCTGGTCCTTCATGGTTTGAAGCCCCTGCTGACTGAACTTCACAAGACTCACATAGGTCGGCATGGCAGCCCTCCTTCTTGGGATGGATACCTGCGAAATAGTAGATTGTCGCAGATCTTAGGCCCCTCTGGTGGGCCGAAACAAGAGAAAGTTTGCTGCGCATTCCATGCCGCCATCTGCATTGCGATTCCTTCCGCTGCTTGCAGTGCCGGCGAGGCACCATGTCGTTTGCTCGAATCCTGTTTGCCTACGACGAAAAGCGGGGATGATTTGGGTCGGACGTGGCCAAA
>CAZNBG010000186.1:5400-6551 GCA_964570915.1 uncultured Nitrospira sp.
ACCGGCGATCATTTCGATCTGACTGGGCTAATCCCAACCCATAGAAAGGAAAAGAGCCGTGGGAACCAATACCATTCGACTCCATCGTGTGGTTCGTGCGACACCAGAACGACTGTATCGGGCATTTCTCGATGCGGACGCCATGGTGAAATGGTTGCCGCCCAACGGATTTACCGGCAAGGTCCATCACATGGATGCCACAGTCGGCCGCACGTTCAAGATGTCGTTTACCAATTTCACTACAGGCAAGAGTCACTCGTTCGGCGGCCAATACCTCGAACTCGTGCCGCATGAACGGATTCGCTACACGGACAATTTCGACGACCCGAACCTGCCGGGAGAAATTCACGTGACGGTCATACTAAAGAAAGTATTTTGTGGAACAGAAGTGAACATCGTACAGGAAGGTGTGCCCGACGTGATTCCGGCGGAAGCGTGCTATCTCGGCTGGCAGGAATCACTGATCCTCCTCGGGAAACTGGTCGAAGCGGAGATCCCAGACTAAGCTCGCCGGCTGAGGATAGAAAAGGTAGACATTCCTAAAATGTTCCGAAGGGGGCTCATGAGTAAGGTGGAAACCGCGGCAGCAGTCGGCGGTTGGATCGCGGAGTCGATGGTATGAATCATGTTTGGCTGCTGTTATACTGCCGGACGGATGCCGAGTTTTCTCCAGTCGTCCGGTTCGAGCCGAGGGGGTTCCGATGCTGCCGTTTAGCCTTGCCGTGATTCTGGTCTCGTTGCTCGCATCGCCGGCCGCCGCCGAAGAACAATCCGCGTGCTCACTGCTGACCTCGAATGATATCGAGGGGGTCAGTGGTGGAAAAGTGAGCGCGTCCCAGCCGCTGCATTTTGATGACATTCCGACCGGCCAGAACAAGGTCGTGAAAGTGGTTGGCTGCATGTGGGGTGTGTCCACCATGGGGCAAGTCTCCATGAGCTGGTTTGTAGGCCCCCTGACCGATGACGAGATCGCCCAGTTGATTAAGATGAGCAAGAACAATCCGGGAACCGACGATCTCAAAAAGGCCGGCTACAAGGAGACAGCTAAAGATTTTCCCCAAGCCTGGTGCTCGACCTATACTCCCCCGACCTCAACCAAAACCGGTCTGCTCATGTCGGCCCGAGAGCGAGCCCGCGAACTCGTGGTACTC
>CAZNBG010000187.1:0-6514 GCA_964570915.1 uncultured Nitrospira sp.
TTCGTCGCCTGATCCAGCGCGTTCTTCAGCTCCTGCATATTCACTTCCGACACGACATCAAATGAAAACTGATCCGCCATATGTCAACCCCTCATCTTTCAGTTTGTGCCCGATCTTACGGATGTTCAAAAAGGCCTTCCAGCAAGGCCGCAGCGAGCGAAAGGGCGAGGCATACGTCGTTTGGTATGTTGAGCCCTTGAGCGACACGAGAACGCAGCTGGAGGTTTTTTTTCAACATCCGTTAACAACAGCCCGTCCCATGCGGCAACTTAAACCCCTTCTCCGCATCACAATGAATGGCCGTCTGCATCCGCCCTGCCGACCCTCCACCCGCCGGCACCACGACCTCACTACTTGTAAACGGCTTTTTCAGCACGACATAGCCGTACCACTGCCTCAGGCTATCGCTCAAAACAATCACACCCAGCACCGCCACCAGCGCCACCAGCACGGCATCCAAATAGAGGGTAAAGGCCTCCCCCGTCGCCAACGTCGCCGCCTTCTTCCAGAACACCAAAACAATTTCCTAGGAACCGGTCAGGGTAATCATGCCCACGAACAGCATCGGCAGGGCCGTGACCCAGAGATAAGACGACTTCCACATTTTGATCAAAACAGTCGTTCCAATGCAGAGGGCTAGCATACCCAAGAGCTGGTTTGCCGCACCGAACATCGGCCAAATGGTCGAAATACTGCCCGTCCCAATCAAATACGCCCACGCTCCCACCACCAAGCCGCTGCTCACCATCACACCAGGCACCCAGTTCATTCGACGAAAGGGCGCATAGACCTTGCCTGCCATTTCCTGGATGAGATAGCGAGCCACGCGTGTTCCCGTATCGATCGTCGTGAGAATGAACAGCGCTTCGAACACCAACGCAAACTGATACCAATAGGCCATGAGACCCGACATACCGGGCAGCGCGGAAAAGATAGACGCCATGCCGACCGCCAAAGAGACCGCACCGCCGGGACGGCCCGCCACATCGACTTCGACCAGTTGTGACAGTTCGGCAATCCGCGACGGGGCAAAACCCATGGCCGCCAGCGCATCGGCGCTCAGCGTTGTGTTGATCGCCAAGTAGTCGCCCGGAATCAGCACCGAGGCCGCGATCAATGCCATCACCCCCACAAAGCTTTCCAGCAACATCGCCGCATAACCCACCACCGCTTGAGATTCCTGCTCAATCATTTTCGGCGTCGTGCCGGACGAGACCAACGAATGGAAGCCCGAGATGGCTCCACACGCGATCGTAATGAAAAGGAACGGGAACAGCGTACCGGGGATAATCGGGCCACCGCCTGCCGCAAAACTCGTCACACGCGGCATCTCAATCGTCGGCGCCATGAGAATGACACCAAAGCCCAGGAGAAACACGACACCAAGTTTCATAAAGGTAGAGAGATAGCCGCGCGGCACCAACAACATCCAGCCTGGCAACACCGAAGCCAGAAACCCATAGCCGGCGAGCAGCCAGACCAGCGCCGGCTTGTCGAACTCAAAGAGCCAGGCATAGGACGATTGCGCGACGATACGACCGAACAGGACCGCCCCGACCAAAAGCACGACACCGAGAATCGATACTTCGGCCACGGCTCCGGCGCGAAACTTCTGGAGATAGAAGCCCATCAGAAAACCGATCGGAATCGTCATCGCGATCGTAAATGTCCCCCAGGCATTATGGTACAGGGCGTTCACGACGGCGAAGCCCAACCCAGCGAGCGCCACCACCACAATAAAGAGTACCGCGACCGCCGTCGCCGTCCCGGTAAGCGAGCCAAGTTCATCCTGCGCGATCTCGGGCAGCGAGCGGCCGTTCCGTCGCATGGAGGCCACCAGAATGATGAAGTCCTGCACCGCTCCCGCAAGGACAGCACCGATCACGAGCCACAGAAAGCCGGGCATGAATCCAAATTGCGCCGCCAATACCGGACCAAGGAGCGGCCCGGCCCCGGCGATGGCCGCAAAGTGATGGCCGAAGAGCACGACCTTATTTGTGGGATGAAAATTGACGCCGTCGTTCAACCGCACCGCCGGCGTCACGTGCTGATTGTTTAGTGCGACAACATGCGTAGCCAGCCATCGACCATAGAACCGATAGGCCAGCACATAGATGCAGGCCGCCGCCACGACCAGCCAGAGACCGTTGACCTTTTCGTCGGGATTCACGGCGCCCGTCACGTGAGCAAGCGCCAAGGCGCCGAGGAGCGAGAGCAGCACCCAGAGCAGATTCGCCGCCGCCTTCATGCGCGGCATCCTAACAATCCGCCAGGCGCTTGTAAATCAAGCGATGCCCGGTTCCCTCGCTAACCATGGCTACCACGACACCTCCTATCATCGCTTCGCCCGATTGTGCTGAGAGGCGCCCCAGTGTCGACTGCACTCGCTATCACGACCGAGATCCTTTCCATCATGAATGACCCCCGTCCCTCCCTACCACCGTATATGAGCGATTTTTCGCGTGCACATTCACATCCCAGTACTCCAATCGTCGCGATCTTTGCTATACTTCTCTTCATCATGTCCTCAGATACCCCTACTCCGCTGCCTGATGGGAAAGACCGCCGAGAATACTACAGGATCAACGTCACGCTCCCCATTCGCCTTCAGCCTGAGCCGGACGACACCGACGGGGAGTTCACTGAGAAATCCGTCAACCTGAGCGGCGGTGGTATCGGCGTGGTGGTCGATACACTCTACCAGGCCGGAGACATTCTCTCGTGCAGCCTGCTCCTCCCCGACCAAGTGGTCTTCAAGTCCCCCATCGAAGTGTTGCGGCTCGTTCCCCTCGCCTATCCAGGCAACACCTATCGTCTTCACGCCCGCTTCATTCGGATGACCCCACAGAACCGGGAACTGCTGATCAAATATGTCCTGCAGTTCCAACGTTATCACCTTGCCAGACACTATTCCGTCTGACACGAGTCCGCCTGAACGTGCCCGGCCCATTCCCCTGACAGCCGCCAATCGAGTGTGTGACTCCTTGTTGTCCCCACAAAAGGGGGATTCACCCTATCCCGGAAGACCAACTAGACTGGGCCACCATGGATTCACCGCGATCCTATCTGCGCCACCACTACCGGGTACCGCTTGCCGTGCAGTACCCTGTGATGTTTTCCGACGCAGGAGTAATCGCTGAAGGGAAGGTCATAAACCTCACGGTGTTCGGCTGCACGATCGAATGTGCCGGAGCCGTACCGGGAAGGACGACGCTCCAAGTGCGGCTGATCCTGCCGGATCAGACACAGTCACTGCCGGTCGAGGAGGCCGAGGTTCGGTGGGTTCACGGTAATCGAATGGGTCTTCAGTTTCACAAAGTCGCGCGGGCGGCAGATTTTCGGTTACACGGATTTGTATGGGATCGTATGCTCGAACGGCTCCGGACCATTGCTCATGAAGGGCTTTCAGCTCCCTGATCCTGAGAAATTCTGCTTTTTCCTACCGTCGCCAAGCACAACAGCCCGATGCCGATCCAGATGAGTTCGCGGAACCGTCGCAGCAATGCGAAGGTGATCCCCGTCACGTCACTATAGCCGAAGGCTTGGAGCAACAGGAGATTGCCGGCATCCTGAGCACCCAGACTGCCTGGGATGAAGAAGGATCCGCCCTTGATAAACACTGCGAGCGCCCCTATGGAGAGGGCGGACAACACATTTACCGAGCCGCCGAGTAAATAAATGATCCCGAACACCTCCAACGATTCAGCCATCCAGCCCAAAAAGTACACTCCCATCGATACATAAAAGGCCTTTTGATGCTGGCTGTAGAAATTCCGAATCGTCTGGTCGATCGAGCGCAAGTGCTCTTCCTGCGCTTCCAGAGACCGAATTCGTAAGCCCAATTTTTTGACCAATGACAGAATCGATGCAAAGAGCCCACGCTGCTGAATAAAGACAAACCCTGCGATGGAACACACCAGCAGTCCGACACTCAACAGGGCTGCCGTGATCGTCTGCCCGGCCGAACTCCCGGCCCCCAGAATCCAAAAAGCCAGGGCGATCCCGGTGAGGATATAGAAGACTTCGGCGATCGTCATGGTCGTCTTGGCAATCACCACTGAAGCGGCCCCTTCTATTATGGGAACGTCGTACCGTTTGAGCAGATACGCCTTCAGCGGTTCGCCCCCCAAGTAGGCCGTCGGCGTGGTCATATTCACCACCTCGCCAGCAGTTCGAATGGTCAGCAGCCGCCAAAACGGAACCCCCTGTGCCGCTCGTCCCAACACCACCTTCCACCCATAGGCTTCCACGGAGTACATGATGAAAGAGGGGATCAGGATGGCAAGCAAAGATGCTGGACCGAGTCGTGTAGCGGCCTCGTAGATATTGGCGGGGCCAATATGCCAGACAAGAAGGCTCAGAACGATGAGGCCAAGGGCCAGTAGGATATAGCGCAACACGTTAGTCGGATAGCGGACGCGGCATTTATAGTCGAGAAGACGAGACTGCAGACGGACGGATGACCCAGACCATGGCGCCGGCAAAGAGCAAGGAGCCGGCTGCCGCGAAGATGAGAAACCAATAGAGCTGGTCGAGCAGGGCAAAACCCAACAAAGCCGCCGAGAAATCGCGGCTGGCCACGTTTTTCAGCATGACATCGCCCCAGGCCGCATGATTGGGAGTTCTCCATCCGCTGACCGCTTTGATCTTTTGCGCCTTTTCAACAAGCAAGAATGAGAGACCGTTGCCCAAGACCGCCGCGACGCCGAGTATGAGCGGGACCCAGTCATCGTCTCGTCCGATCTGCGTCGTATACAGCCCTACGGCGATCCCCGCAAAAATCGCCATGTGAACGATGTTGTCCAGGGCAATATCCAGCCAGGCGCCAAGGGGCGACTCGGTAAAGGTCAATCGCGCCACCTCACCATCGCAGCAATCAATGACGGCAGCCAATTGAAACAGCACTGCCGCCACGACACCGGCGGTGTATGTTCCCCGCCCAAATCCCGCCGCGGCAACCAGACCGATCAATCCGGCAAGGACGGTGATGGAATTCGGCGCCAGCCCGATGGCGAGAAACAGGCGCGTGAACCAACGAGAGAGTTTCCGATTGAAGTACCGGTCGACGAACCCTTCATATTCTCCCTTGAGCGAACTGAACAGCTTCTTTTCGGCTGACTCCACATCAGACAAGGTCCGGACACTCTGATACCAGGTACCCCGCTTCTCTTCAGTCGCGACGACACGCACGCGACCGTCCGCTGCCGCTCGCTCGATCCACTGGCGAATCGGAGGGCTTCCCTTCTCGTTGACCACGTGATTCCCGGCGTTCATGAGGCTCGCCGGTACGACAACCAGCTCGGCGACACGCAGGGTCGGATCATCCAAACGAGTCGACGCAAAGGTCCTTGGGCGACCGTGTGAGACTTTCAATTGCACGCCCTGTCGGGGCTGTGCGACCACAATGGCCTGCCCTTCGCGCACATCACGGCGTAATTGTTCGATCAATCCTCGCGAAAACACGCTATTGACGCTCGCAACCAGCGCAAAGCCATGCACCTCTGCCGCCAACGCTTCCCAGGTCCGAGGGTCATCCAGCGGAAACTCTCGGATCGGCATCCACCGGACAGGAATCGTCGCGCGCGGCCCTTTTCCCAATGCCTGTTTCAGCTGCTCCTCTTCGGAACCGGAGAGGACGATCAATTGGCGAATCCCTGCCCGTTGCAAGGTAAGCACGGTGCGTTGAAACATCCCGATTCCCACGACGCTCGTCAGGGGTCCTACTTCATCACCGATCGCAGGTCCGATCGGTCCACCGAAGACCCCGACGGAGGGCAGGAGGATCGCAGTCGCCAACCCTTGGATCTCCGCTCTCCGCTGAAGGATGCTCTTACTCATGGCTCCACATGCAATCGAACGCGCTCGCCATCGGTCACCTGTACAGTTCCCTTCCGCATCGAACAGCGTCCCGTAGAGAAGACTTTCTCACAATTTTGGCAAAACTTCCAACTCAGCTTTTTTTACGTCTTCAATGAAATCGATCTCGGTCCAGGGCAAGCCTCCGATCTTTTCGTGACCGACCCTCACATCCTGAAAATACGGCAGCAGCGCGTCTTCATATTCCATGTCCCACGCGCCTCGATCGATGTAACTACGGAGCGAGGAAATCACCCGCGGGGTGTCGGCATGCCGAACCCGGAGAAATCCCACGCCTTCACCGGCATAGTCATACTGTTCCGGCATGTTCTTCGTCAGCGCAACCACTCGACCCCCCGCCACAACGACCATGCATTCCTCTCCGGTCTGGTTCACCGTCTCATCCATCAACAGCGCATTCTCAGAGGGCGACGACACCAAACGCCGGAGGATCTCCCGATGAAAGAGCACATCGGCATCCATCACGATAATATCGTCGTCGAGCGCGGTGCGCGCAATCCACAGGGAGGAAATACTGCCACGGTGAAACTGGTCATTGACCAGGAACGTGACGCCGACGCCGCACGAATCTTGTTCGACCGCGGCACGAATCATCTCCTGTTTGTATCCGACGACAATCTCCGCCCGCCTGATCCCA